>CBDTVS010000092.1:0-6660 GCA_965364245.1 uncultured Gammaproteobacteria bacterium
TGCTGGTCTTGACCTGCATGATCTCCGCGCATTCGACGCCGGTGTGCCCGGACGCGACCAGCCGCAGCAGTTCGAACTCGCGTTCGGAGAGCTTCTGCAGCCGTTCCTGGGCCGGCTCGACCTCGAAGGTGCGCTCGAGCAGGCTCTCCTGCACCGCCGTCGGGAAGAACCGGCGCCCGCGATAGAGCGTCTCGATCGCCTCCACCGCCCTGGTGAACGCCTCGCTCTTGAGCAGGTAGCCGGCGGCGCCCGCCTTGATCGCGCGCGCGACGGACTCGGCGTCGTCGTGCATGGTCACCATCAGCACCTGCGCCTTGGCGCAGACCGTCTTGAGCCGCTGGCAGAGCGTCACGCCATCCATGCCGGGCAGCTTGAGGTCCATCAGCACCACGTCGGGCGAGGCCTCGACCACCTCGGCGAGCAGCTGTTCGCCATCGCCGGCCTGCCCGACCACCTCGAAGCCGGGCTGCATCGCCAGCATGTTGGCAAGGCCCTCGCGAACCATCGCGTGATCGTCGACCAGGTAGACCCGGATCCTGTGCATGCGCATCCTCCGAGGCCACTGTTTAGCGTGTTTCTCGTGCGTTGTCACCCGCATTTCCTCTCTCCCTCAGCTGCAGGCCAATGGCGAACCGTCGGGCCGCACGCGCGACATGCGTGCGCGGCCGGTGTTGGAGACGATCACCGCGAGCGGCGCGGTTTCCGGTCGCGCGCTGCACACGGTGTAGGTGCCGTTACTGGCCGGCGACAGGCCGGTCGGGTAGAGCACCAGTCGGCGACGCATGCGACTGGTGACCAGGCGCACCCGTTCCGCGGCGCCATTCACCTGCAACAGTGGCTCCTGAGGCGCGTGTTCTCGATTGCCATCGCTGTCGACGAACACCAGCCAGCCACGGTGCCAATGGCCATCGGACAGGCAGGTCGTGCCGTCACTGCTCGGGCACAGCACCACCCGCTGGCTGCGCATGATCGCCTGGGTTCGGGCCAGATTCACGTGGGTCATGAAACGCCCGGCGGTCGCCTTGACCCGGCTGCGCGCGAGCACGTCGCCGAATCCGGGCACCGCGATGCCGGCGAGCAGTGCGACGAGCGCGATCACGATCAGGAACTCCACGAACGTCAGACCCGAATCGGGTCGCATCCTTGCATGCATCTCCCCTCCTCCCGTGCGCGTCCCTGCGCACACCACCGATCCTACCGGGCTCCCAGAGCAATGCCATAAACCGATTCTGAAATTCCTGTCGTATTCCAACGACACCGACCGGAGCGTCGCGTGACGCAATCGGCCAAGCGATTGGCGTGACTTAGCAAGCCCGTCAGGGCGTGCCATCCGAGAATGCACTCGTCCCGGCGCGTCACCGTGACGCGGCAATGCGAGGCACGAGATGAACAAGCGGAAGATCTGGGAAGTGGTCACCTTCGACCCGGGCGAATGCAATATCTGGGCACCCGTGATCTACCACTGGCAGGTGCGACGCCCCGACGGCAGCACGCACGACTACGTCGGCAAGGCGCCCAACGGCAGCACACGGACGTGGAATGCGTACGTGGACAACGCCTTCAAGCTGCTCAACGGCGTGCCCTACCGACCCGACCTGCCCGACGGCTTCCAGGCGATTCACCACGTGCTCGCCGAGGCCGCACGCGAAGGCTGGGAGGTGCTGCTGCGGCTGGTCGAGAACTGCCCGATCGAAGAGATCGAGGCGCGCAGGCGTTACTGGGTCGCCACCCTGGAGTGCGACCTTAATCCATGAGTGCCGTGTCGGTCGGCGCACCGTCCAGACCCGGCCAATTGCTTTCACGCGCTAACGAGGAGACGAACGATGTTCGCGAAAATCCGTCTACGCCAGAAGGTCAGGCGCATCCTGTACGAAGAGTTCGGTTTCGAGGAGAGCTGGGAGTACCGGCCGATGCTCGAAGCGGTCTGCGACGATGCCGTCGCGAGGTCACTCAGCGCCTACGACGCGGCGGTGGTGTTCATGCTCCAGCTGCTCAGGGAGTCACGATCCGGTGCCGAAGCAAGCGGCGATGCCCTCCCGCTCGACCGCCATCTCGCGAATGCGCAGATCGGCACGATCGCGCGTCTGATCGATGCGCGCAAGGTGACGCCGGAGATCGTCGACTCCTGGCTCGGTCACTCGCTGCGCGAGGTGCGCCAGGTCTATGCCTGACGCATAAGCGGACGGGCCTGGACGACAAAGGCGGCCCGCGGGCCGCCTTTGTCATTGGCGAGGGGGGACGGGCCTCAGTCGGGCAGAACGGCCGCGATACGGTCCACCGCCTTGTCGAGGTTGGCCTGGCTGGTCGCGAACGAGATGCGCCCGTGCCCCGGGGCACCGAACGCCGACCCCGGCACCAGCGCGACGCCGGCCTCGTTGATCAGGAACTCGGCGAAGGCCAGGTCGTCGGCGAGCCCCAGCTTCGCGATCGCCTCGCTGAAATCGGGGAAGCTGTAGAAGGTCCCATCGGACGGCAGGCACTTGACGCCGGGCAGCTGCTGGAGACGCGCGACCAGCCGGTCGTGGCGCTCCTTGAAGGCCGCGCACATGTCGCGCACGCACTGCTGGTCGCCGTTCAGCGCCGCGACCGCCGCCGCCTGCGAGATCGAGGTCGGGTTCGAGGTGCTGTGCGACTGGATGTCGGTCATCGCGGTGATCAGCTTCTGCGGGCCGCCGGCGTAACCGATGCGCCAGCCGGTCATCGAGTAGGCCTTGGAGACGCCGTTGAGCACGATGGTGCGGTCGAAGAGATCCGGACAGGCGTCGAGGATGTTGCAGAACGGCTCGGCGCCCCAGACGAACGGCTCGTACATGTCGTCGGTGGCGATCATCACCTGCGGGTGACGGCGCAGCACTTCGCCGAGCGCAGCGAGCTCGGCCTTGAGGTAGGCGACGCCGGTCGGATTGGACGGGCTGTTGATCACCACCAGGCGGGTCTTCGGCGTGATCGCCGCCTCGAGCTGCTCGGCGGTGATCTTCAGGTTGGTCTCCATGCCGGCAGCAACGATCACCGGCGTGGCGCCGGCAAGCAGCACCATGTCCGGGTAGGAGACCCAGTACGGCGCCGGTACGATCGCCTCATCGCCCGGGTTGAGCAGCGCCTGGGCGAGGTTGAAGAAGCTCTGCTTGCCGCCGCACGAGACCAGGATCTGCTTCGCGGTGTATTCGAGGCCGTTGTCGCGTTTGAACTTGTCGATCACCGCCTGCTTCAACGCCGGGGTGCCACCGACCGGGGTATACTTGGTCATCCCCGCGCGAATCGCCTCGATGGCGGCTTCCTTGATGTGCTCCGGGGTGTCGAAGTCCGGTTCGCCGGCACCCAGGCCGATGATGTCCTTGCCCTGAGCCTTGAGCTCGTTGGCACGGGCGGTGACCGCGAGGGTCGGTGACGGCTTGACGCTGGCGAGACGGTCGGAAAGTTGCACGTCCAATGGAGTTTCCTCGTTCCTGTGCGGTGCTTGACGCAGGGGCCGGATGATACCCGATCGACCACGGTGACTGAATCCCGCTGATGGACCGCCCGTTCCGCCTCGAGACCGATTTCGCGCCGGCCGGCGACCAGCCGACGGCCATCCGGCGCCTGATCGATGGCCTCAGCGTCGGTGAGGCGCACCAGACGCTGCTCGGCGTGACCGGCAGCGGCAAGACCTTCACTATCGCCAACGTGATCCAGGAGGTGCAGCGCCCGGCCCTGGTGCTCGCGCCGAACAAGACTCTGGCCGCGCAGCTCTACGGCGAGATGCGCAGCTTCTTCCCGGACAACGCGGTCGAGTATTTCGTCTCCTACTACGACTACTACCAGCCCGAGGCCTACGTGCCGTCGACCGACACCTTCATCGAGAAGGACGCCTCGATCAACGAGCACATCGAGCAGATGCGCCTGTCGGCGACCAAGGCGCTGCTCGAGCGGCCCGACTCCATCATCGTCGCCACGGTCTCGGCGATCTACGGTCTCGGCGACCCGGCCGCCTACCACAGCATGGTGCTGCACCTGCGGCGCGGCGACATGATCGACCAGCGCACCCTGCTGCGCCGTCTCGCCGAGCTGCAGTACACCCGCAACGACTACGACCTGCGCCGCGCCACCTTCCGCGTGCGCGGCGACGTCATCGACATCCACCCGGCGGAGTCGGAGCAGGCGGCGCTGCGCGTGGAACTGTTCGACGACGAGATCGAATCGCTGGCGCTGTTCGACCCGCTGACCGGCGAGGTGCAACAGGCGGTGCCGCGCTACACCGTCTACCCCAAGAGCCATTACGTCACGCCGCGCCAGCGCGTGCTCGACGCGGTGGAACAGATCAAGGTCGAGCTCAAGGAACGCCTCGAGGAGCTCAACCGGGCGAGCAAGCTGCTCGAGGCGCAGCGCCTGTCGGAACGCACCCGTTACGACATCGAGATGATGCTCGAGCTCGGCTACTGCTCCGGGGTCGAGAACTACTCGCGCTACCTGTCGGGCCGCGCCGCCGGCGAGCCGCCACCGACGCTGTTCGACTACCTGCCGGACGATGCGCTGCTGGTCATCGACGAGAGTCACGTGACCATTCCGCAGCTCGGCGGCATGTACCGTGGCGACCGTTCGCGCAAGGAGAACCTCGTCGAGTACGGCTTCCGCCTGCCCTCGGCTCTCGACAACCGGCCGTTGCGCTTTGACGAGTTCGAGGCGCGTGCGCCGCAGACCATCTACGTCTCGGCGACACCGAGACAGTACGAGCTCGAGCGCTCCGGCGACGTGGTCGAACAGGTGGTGCGACCGACCGGCCTGATCGATCCCGAGGTCGAGATCCGTCCAGTTACGACCCAGGTCGACGATCTGCTCTCGGAGATCCGGCTGCGCGCCGAGGCCGGCGAGCGGGTGCTGGTGACCACGCTGACCAAGCGCATGGCCGAGGACCTGACCCAGTACCTCGCCGAGCACGACGTGCGCGTGCGCTATCTGCACTCCGACATCGACACCGTCGAACGGGTCGAGATCATCCGCGATCTGCGCCTCGGCGCCTTCGACGTGCTGGTCGGCATCAACCTGCTACGCGAAGGCCTCGACCTTCCCGAGGTGTCGCTGGTGGCGATCCTCGACGCCGACAAGGAGGGTTTCCTGCGCTCCGAGGGTTCCCTGATCCAGACCATCGGTCGTGCCGCACGCAACCTGCATGGCAAGGCGATTCTCTACGCCGACCGCATGACCGGCTCGATGGAGCGCGCGCTTGGCGAGACGGAGCGCCGCCGAGAGCGGCAGATCGCCCACAACCTCGAGCACGGCATCACGCCCGAGTCGATACGCAAGGCGATCTCCGACGTCATGGAGGGGGCGCGCCCGGGTGGTGTCGGCAGCCGTCGCGAGGCCGCCGCGCTGGCCGACGAGGCCGCCCCCTACCATGCCCAGTCGCCCGAACTGCTGATGCAGAAGATCAAGAAGCTCGAAGAACAGATGTACCACCACGCACGCGACCTCGAATTCGAGGAGGCCGCCAAGATCCGGGACCAGGTCCGCCACATCCGCAAGTACGGTCTCGGCCTGCCCGACGAGGACCAGCTGACCGGCTGATCCCGCGCCGACGACCACTCGTCGTCACCGCCCTACCGCCCGTCGCCCCGCCTGTCCATTAGTACCTTTCCTAACTTGATATATAAGAAATACATAATATTATTTAATAAGGATTTTGTATTGCAAAATATCAATAACTGGGACAAGGAGCGACAGCCATGATCAAGTTAATTTCCGGCATGGTGCTCGGCATCGTGCTCACCGGCGTGCTGGCCTGGACCCAGGCCGGGGCGATGATGTTCAACGAGTACGAGAGCCCGTTCGACGTCGAGGAGACGGCGGCCAGGATCCAGGCCAACATGCAGGCGCTGGAGGCCAACGGCTGGAAGCTCTCCGGGATCCGTGATCCGGGGCGCGCCGTGGCCGCGGCCGGTAACAACGTGCTGCCGGTGCTGTTGGTCGAGGCGTGCAGCACCGATTACTCGATGCCGCTGCTCAAGGACGACGAGACGCGCATCCTGTCGATCCTGATGCCCTGCACCATCACGGTTTACAAGAAGCAGGACGGCAAAACCTACATCGGCACCATGAACGCGGGCCTGATGGGCCAGCTGTTCGGCCCCAAGGTGGCCGGCATCATGAGCAAGGTCGCCCAGGACCAGGCGAAGTTCGTCACCTTCGATCCGAAGAAGCCCGCGCCGCCGCTGATCAAGGTCAAGCCGGGTGGCGGTGGCGCCGGTGGCAACGACATCGGCGGCTGCTGAACGATCTCGCCCCATACCAGACGACCAGCGATCCAGGAGGATCCAATGAACACTCTCATCCACAGCGGATGGCGCGCCGCCTGGCTGGCGCTCTGCCTCGCCGCCGCGCCGGTGCTCGCCGAGGAGGCGGCGCCGGAGCCCGCGCCCGCGCAGGCCGGGACCGCCAAGCCGGGCTCGAGCACCGCCGACCACAGCAAGTTCGAAGAGCTGCAGCGCGACTTCGCCAACGGCCCCGAGGTCACCGGGGCGTGCCTCGAGTGCCACACCGAGGCCGCCAAGCAGATCCATTCCACCAAGCACTGGACCTGGGAGTACCAGAACCCGGTGACCGGGCAGAAGCTCGGCAAGAAGAACGTCATCAACAACTTCTGCACCGCGGTCTCGTCGAACCAGGGCTTCTGCAGCGCCTGCCACA
>CBDTVS010000093.1:0-6543 GCA_965364245.1 uncultured Gammaproteobacteria bacterium
GCCCCTGCCGGTCTGCGCGCCGCCGCCGGGGTCGGTGAAGCGGTACGCCGCGGCCAGGCACGGACCGGACTTGGCCGGGTTGACCTCGACCAGCCCGGTCACGGTCGCCTCGATACCGACACCGTGGACCTTGAGCTCCTGCTTGACCAGCAGGCCGTCACGCAGCACCCAGGCGAGGCTCGCGACCAGCACGGCCAGGGCGGGCAGAGCCCAGAGGCGTACGATGCTGCGGGGTGTCATCGGGACGCGACCCTGCCGCGCTCGAACGCGGCCAACCAGTCACGCACCTCGTTGTCGAGTTCGCGACGCAGGGCCGACGCCTCGCCTGCTGGATCGAAGCGGTAGCCGTAGTGCATGCGCACGATGCCGGTGAGCCGGGCGCCGAGCTCGGCGTTCGGCAGCATGGCGCCCAGGCGCGCGGCCCAGCGGGCGGGTGACTCACCGGTCTCGCGTGCGGCGACGCGCTTCCCGAGCGCTTGCTCGAGCCGATAGAAGGGTGAGTCGGCGCCATGCGTGCGCGCGGCCTGGCCGGCCCCGTTGCGGCCGGTCGTGTCGCCGGACCTATGCAAGACATGGCGCAGCCGCCAACCGAGCAGCGCCAGCGGCGGGACCAGCGCCAGCAGCCAGACCGGCGACAGGCCGCCGTCGGCGGGCTGCTGGCGCCAGCGCTGGTAGCGGTAGCTCAGCCAGTTCCAGGCGTCGGCGAACGGCTGCCAGGGCGAGGCCTCGGCCTGCTCGGTCGCGGCCCAGGTCGACGGCGTGGTGTCGAGGGTGAGCCACTGCCCGTCGACGAACGCGCTGGTCCAGGCGTGGGCGTGACGACGGCGCACCAGGTAGGCCTGCTCGAAGTCGCTCCACTCGGAGACCGCGTAGCCGGTCACGTAGCGCGACGGGATGCCGGCCGCGCGCAGCAGCAGCACCGTGGCGGTCGCAAAGTACTCGCAGTGGCCGGCGCGGGTGGTGTCGAGGAATGCCTCGAGCGCGTCGCGCCCCATCGGGTCACCCTCCTGGTAGAGCGAGTAGCCGAACTCGGAGCCGAACCACTGTTCGACCCGGTGGGCGACCTCCGCGGGCTGGAGGGCATCCAGCTCGAGCGTGCTGCGATAGCGGTCGAGCAGCGGGCGCAGGCGGTCGGGCACCTCGAGATCGGCCGGGGTCGGCGCGGCGGAGGGAGGTGCGAAGCCGGGGAGGTAGTGGGCCGTGTAGTCGATCAGGCCGGCCTCTCGCGGCGCGGCCTCGAGCACGCCGAAACGGTTGCGGCTCAGGCCCTTCACGTCGAGCCCGTCGAGCGCGGTCGTTCCCGATGGTGCCGCGAGCACCGCACGCTGGCCGTCGAAGCGCATGCTGATCGCGACCTCCCGCGTGGCCTCGGCCCCGGGCTCCAGCAGCCAGCGGTCTGCACCGGTCGCGCCGGGCACGGTCTCAAGCGGGGCCTCCCTGGCGAACCAGGTCGCGGCGCCGAAACGGTCGTAGGTCGCGCGATGCAGCAGTCCGGGCGTCGTCTCGCCGGGCGCGGGGCGCACGCGCAGCAGGATGGTGTCGGAGAACTTCAGCGTGCCGATGCGGCCGAGCGCGGTGTGGGCGCGGTAGGGATCGGCGTCCCAGCTGTCCGACGGGTCGAAGGTGAACGCGAGCTCGAACAGGTAGACCTGTAGCCGGTGCAGGCCCGCCTGCCCGGCGTAGCCGAGCCCGGTGGCGAGCGCGAGCAGCACGACCCACAGCAGCAGCGGCCGCGAGCGTTCGCGGCTGCCGAGCAGCGCCCAGCTGCCGAGCAGCGCGAGCACGGTGAAGAACTCCGGCCCGCGCTGGTTCGCCGCGCTCGCCGCGACCACGCAGATCGGCAGGAACAGCCAGCGGAAGTCGATCGGGTAGGGGCGCGCCGGCGGCGGCTCCTGGCGCTGGCGCACGCTCCACAACGCCTTGAGGTCGATGTCCCCCGACGTGCGCCAGCTCTGCCCGAGCACGAACGGCGCGAGCATCATCGGCAGCCACTGCAGCACCTGTGCGATGCCCTGGGTCGGCGAGCCGGTGGTGATCAGGTAGCCGGCGAGCACCATCGAGCCGAGCAGGCAGAAGTCGAAGGTGCGCGCCAGCGGCGCGGTGCGCAGCGCGAAGCGCAGCGGGGTCCAGCGCGGCAGCTCCAGCGCCAGGGCCAGCGGCACCGCGAACAGCAGCAGGTTGGCCTGCAGGCCCCAGAACAGCACGCAGGCGGCGGTCAGCAGCGGCGGGACCGGGGTCATGACGCGCCGCCCGCGTCGCTGACGGCGGCCAGTCCTTCGGCGATGCGCCCGACCCGCAGCGGCCAGGTGCCCGGCTCGGCGGTCAGCGCCTCGTCGGTGACCACGAACGCCAGCGTGTGCAGGCCGGTGGCGCGCAAGCGCTCGACCAGCCGGCGGCGCGGCGCGTCCCAGCCCAGCAGCACCAGCAGGCAGCCGGTGAGGCGCTCGCGGTGCGCGGCCAGCGTCGCCTCGAGCGCATCGATGCCGCGCGACGGGCACGGCTGCACGTGGGCGAGCACCTCGAGCAGTCCCTCGGCGTCGAGCTGCCCGCGGCCTGCCGTGAAGCAGTGGTCGCGGTCGCCGACGAACAGCAGGTCGAGCAGGCACTCCTGGGTGTCGAGGGTGCAGGCGAACGAGGCGGCCACCGATACCGCCTCCTCGAACGCTGCGTCGGCGTGGTCCGTGAAGGTGTCGAGCACCAGTGCATGGCGCTCAAAGAACTCGCTCTGGAACTCCTTGACGATCGGTCGCCCGACACGCGCGAAGCTCTTCCAGTGGACGTGCTGCAGTGGGTCGCCGGGGCGGTAGTCGCGCAGCCCGAGGAACTCCTCTGAGTCGCCGACGCTGCTCGCGAACGTGACGCCTCCCGGCTGGTAGGCGCGGTGCCCCGGCGTGGCGAGCTCGGGGACCGGGTAGCGGCGCGGCAGCACCAGCAGCGACTGCGGCGTGGCGTGTGGGCGCAGTGCGCGGAACAGCCCGAGGGGGTCGCGGCGTGCGAGCCAGCTGCGCCTGAACTCGAGAGTGCCACGCCGCGCCGGGACGAAGCTGATCCGGGTGCTCGCCGAGCCGCCGGCCGGTAGCTCCGGCAGCGGGTGGGCGTCGGCCGGGATTGGCGTGCGTTGCCGCGCCAGGAACTGCCAACGGCGCGCGACCAGCAGCAGCGACAGCCGTGCGAGGCGGCCGAGGCCCGAGGCCAGTTCATCACGGGTCGGGTGGGTGTCGGCGAGCTGTTCGATGACCGCCAGCCCGGCACGCGGGCGGTCGTCGCGATTGCGCACCACGACCCGGTAGCGCACCGCTTCGCCGACGGTCGCGAGCGCCGGCAGCCTGCGCTCGACCTCGAAGCGTCCGCCCAGCCGCCACGAGACCAGGAAGCCCACCAGCAGCAGCGCCGACACGTAGCCGAACAGTTGGTAGGCGAGGGTCAGCTCGGTGTCGATGCCTGCCGCGCCGGACAGCACCAGCGCGGCGAGTGCGAGCAGTCCGGCGGGGGTGGTCCTGCGCAGCAGCCACTGGCCGAAGCGCCAGGCCTTGTCGAGCAGGAAGTGGTGCAGGCGCAGCATGGACGGCCGCGGCGTGGCGCTCAGGCCGGCACCGGCACCTCGTCGAGGACGCGGTCGACCACGTCGGCGACGCTCTGCCCGGCGAAGCGGGCACGCGAATCGATCACCAGCCGGTGGGCGATCACCGCGTGGGCCGCCGACTGCAGGTGGTCCGGGGTGACGAATTCGAGGCCGTCGAACAGCGCCAACGCCTGGCCGAGGGCGACCAGCGCCAGCGAGGCGCGCGGGCTGGCGCCAAGCTGCACCGAGGCCGCGTCGCGCGTGGCGCGCACCAGGTCGACCGCGTAGCGGCGGATCTCGTCACTGATGCGTACCGTGCGCACCGCGGCCTGCAGCGCGAGCACGTCGTCGAGCGTTGCGCAGGCAGTGAGCGCCTCCAGCGGGTGGCGCTCGGCCTGGGCCGAGACCATCGCCGTTTCGTTTTCGGCGTCGAGGTAGCCGAGGCCGAGGCGCACCATGAAGCGGTCCATCTGCGCCTCGGGCAGCGGGTAGGTGCCGCGGAACTCGACCGGGTTCTGCGTGGCGATGACCAGGAACGGCCGGGCCAGTTCGTGGGTCGTGCCCTCGATGCTCACCTGCCCTTCGGCCATCGCCTCGAGCAGCGCGGCCTGGGTGCGTGGCGACGCGCGGTTGATCTCGTCGGCGAGCAGCACGTGAGTGAAGATCGGTCCCTTGTGGAAGCTGAACGCCTGGCGCTCCTGCTCGTAGACCGACACGCCGAGGATGTCCGACGGCAGCAGGTCGGGGGTGAACTGCACGCGGCGGAAGTCGGCACCGATCGAGCGCGCCAGCGCCTTGGCCAGCGTGGTCTTGCCGGTGCCCGGGTAGTCCTCGAGCAGGATGTGGCCACCGCTGGCGAGCGCCGCGAGCAGCAGGCGCAACGTGGACTCCTGGCCGCGGATCACCCGGGTGACATTGGCGAGGATTGCCTCGAAGGTGCGTTTCGCGTCGCCGGGGAGCGGGGTGTTCATCGACCGCTCCGGCCGGGCTGGGCGGTCGGCATGCGCGACGGGCCGTCGCGGTGGACCACGCGGAACAGCGATTGCGGTTGCATCGGTTGCATCAGGGGATCATAGGAACTCACGCGCCGGGGGTCCACGTCACCGGGTTACGGCCAGGCCCACCGCGCGTCCTTTGGATGGTGGCCGTGATGCAAGCTCAGCCGAACACCAGCTCTCGTGCCAGTTCGGTGATGCGCAGCACCGCGGGGTGCTTGAGCTTCCGCTCGGGCGAGATGGCGTAGTAGGACTCAGTCATGCCCTCGACCTCGCCGACCAGGCGCGCGTGGTACATGTGCTCGATCTGGGGCGCGATGGCGCTGGGCGCGGGGAACAGCCCGGCGCCTGCCTCACCGAACGCCTTGAGCAGCGCGCTGTCGTCGAACTCGGCGACGGTGCGCGGCGTGATGCCGAGCGCATCGAACCAGTCGTCGAGGCTGCGGCGCAGCGCGTTGGACTTGGCCGGCAGCAGCACGGGCGCACCGCTCAGCGAGTCGGGAAAACGCCGGCGGTAGCGGGCCGCCTCGGACCTGCGCGCGAAGAAGGCGATGCCGCTCTCGCCGAGGTGGTGGTTGTAGGCCTTGACGTTGAGCCCGGCCGGGATCGGGCGGTCTGAGAGCACCAGGTCGAGTCGGTGCACCGCCAGGTCACCGAGCAGCACCTCGAGCTCTGCCTCGCGGCACACCACGCGCATCCCGTCCTCCATGCCCAGCGCCGGCTCGATGATGCGGTAGGCGATCAGTTTGGCGATGGAATTGACGATGCCGACGTTGAGCACCGCGGGGGCGTGCGGCTGTTCGCTCCTGACGCGCTGGGCGAGCTCGGCGCCGAGGGCAAAGATCTCGTCGGCGTACTGACTGACCATCTGGCCGGTCTCGGTCAGCGCCAGGCCGCGTCCCGCACGCTGGAACAGCGCCGCGCCGATGCGCTCCTCGAGCTGCTTGAGCTGGCCGCTGATGGTCTGCGGGGTCAGGTGCAGCGATTCGGCGGCGCGCGCGATGCTGCCCTCGCGAGCCACGGTCCAGAAATAGAGCAGGTGGTTGTAGTTGAGGTGGCGCATGGCGAACCCGGCGTGTCTATGACAGTTCGATAATAACGAATAATAGTTCAAATAACTTCGAATGGAATATAAGTGTGACGTCCGTATATTGGACGCATCGCACAACCAATCAAGGAGTCACGGCGATGTCGGACGTACGCACCATCGATTCGCGTTCCGACCGGGGCATGGCGCCGCCGCGCAGTGCGTCGGCGGCCGATCACCCGGTCCTGCGCAACACTTACCGGCTGCTCTCCCTGACGCTGGCGTTCAGCGCGGTGACCGCGGTCGGCACGGCGGCCCTCGGGCTGCCGCATCCCGGTCTGCTGCTGACGCTGGCCGGCTACTTCGGCCTGCTGTTCCTGACCTCCTACCTGCGCAACAGCGCATGGGGGCTGGCCTCGGTGTTCGCCCTGACCGGCTTCATGGGCTACACGCTTGGGCCGCTGCTCGGCGCCTACCTGGCGTTGCCGAACGGGGCCATGACCGTGGGCGTGGCGATGGGCCTGACCGGCACCATCTTTTTAGCGCTGTCGGCCTACGCGCGCAGCGAGCGTGCGGTCGACATGCTGCGCTTCGGTAACTTCCTCTTCATCGGCATCCTGACCGCGTTTGGTCTGGGACTGGCCGCGGTGTTCATGGAACTGCCGATGCTGTCGCTGGCGGTCTCGGGTGTCTTCGTGCTGCTGATGTCGGGGTTGATCATGTACGAGACCCAGAACATCGTGCGCGGCGGCGAGACCAACTACATCATGGCGACCGTCACGCTGTTCGTGTCCATCTACAATCTGTTCGCAAGCCTGCTGCACCTGCTTGGCTTCCTCGGTGGGGAGGAGGGCTGACATGGCGACCCACGTTGGCATCTACGGCGGCGGCCAGCTCGGCCTCTACCTGTGCCGGGCGGCGCAACGCCTCGGTCTCGAGACCACGGTGGTCAGCCCCCA
>CBDTVS010000094.1:0-6504 GCA_965364245.1 uncultured Gammaproteobacteria bacterium
GCTGAATTCGAACCACTGGCTGGCCGCCGGAAAGCGCGCCAGGTAGCGGTCGCGCACCGCCGTCCACTCCGGGGCGTCACGGCCGAGCGGCGTGGCCTCGCCCTCGAGCGTGACCCGTGCCAGGGTCTGCGGGTCCGCGCGCCCGTCGTCGAGCTCGCTCAGCGACAGCGATGCGCCAGGATCGGCGAGCAGGTGGCGGGTGTGGGCGGCCAGGCGGCTGAGATGCAGCAGACCGCCGACGAGATCGGGGTCGGGATCCCAGGCGACCTGGGTGGCCAACGGGCCGTGCGCACCGACGGTGGCCAGCGCCGCCCAGCGCGTGTCGCGCAGCAAGCGCGCCACCGCGCGCAGTGCTTCCTGCTGCATGTTCCCTCCAGGGGCGTCCGAGGCACCCATTCTAGCCGGTTGCGCGTATCTGCCGCCCGGCATAGGCTGCTGGCAATACGGTGAGCAGACGCGGGACGGGCGGTGATGACACCCCACGATGACGGCACCCAGAAGGCCCCAGGGCGGACCTGCCCGACGGCCTATGGCTACCGCGCGGCCGACCTGGCCGATGCGCCCGAGCTGGTCGCCGAGACCCTCTACGTGATCGGCGGCCTGTACGGCAACCTGCAGGCGCTCGACGCCATCGAGGCGATGGCCGCGCGCGAGTCGGGGCCGGTCGCGCTGGTGTTCAACGGCGACTTCCACTGGTTCGACATCGATCCGGCGGCGTTCGCGCGCGTCGAGACGGTGGTCGGCGACCACCGGGCGCTGCGCGGCAACGTCGAGACCGAGCTGGCGAACGGGCCCGGCGAGGCCGGCTGCGGCTGCGCCTACCCGGAGTGGATCGACGACGAGGTCGTGACCCGTTCGAACGCCATCATGGAGCGGCTCGCCGTCACCGCAGACGCGCTGGACGGCGTGCGCGCCCGGCTCGCCGGGCTGCCGATGTTCCTGCGCGCACGGGTCGGCGACCTGCCGTTGGCGATCGTGCACGGCGACGCCGAGTCGCTGGCCGGCTGGGGCTTCGCGCAGGAGGTGGTCGACGATCCGTTGCAGCAGCAGAAGATCCGCAAGTGGTTGGCGGCGGCCCAGGTCGACCTGTTCGCCAGCAGCCACACCTGCCTGCCGGTCGCGCTCTGCCTCGACGACGGCGGCAGCACCCGTGCCCTGGTCAACAACGGCGCGGCCGGAATGCCCAACTTCAGCGGCGACCTGCGCGGCGTGATCACCCGGGTCGGCGTCGCGCCATCACCCGAGCCGCCGTTCTACGGCACGCGGATCGGCGCGGTCCACGTCGACGCGCTGCCGGTCGCCTACGACGTGGCGGCGTGGAACCGCGACTTCGTCGCCAGCTGGCCGCCGGGTTCGGCGGCTCACGCCAGCTACTTCGGCCGCCTGACACGCGGCCCCGACTACCGGCTCGACGCCGCGGTGCGCCACGGCGTCGACCAGAAGCAGAAGTGCTGGTACAGCCACCTCTCGGCGCGCGTGCGCCACGCCTGATACCCCGGAAAGCGATCTACGGCGCGCAGTTCGCGCCTCGCCCCACCTCCTGGGGGAAGGTTCGTCTCGCCTGTTTGTCGAGGCCTTGAGCGGGGTTGTTAGCCGCCGACCGGCGTCGCCAGTGCGCGCAGCTCGCGTAGCGCCACCGACAGCATCGTGAAGTCGGGCGCGGCGCCGCTGCGCAGCTCGGTGAGGAGTTGCTGCAGGCGGGCCAGCCGCGCTTCGTTGACCTGCATCCAGCTCTCGACGCGTGCCGCCGGCTTGTTGCCCTTGGTCGCCTGCAGCGCGTCGGCGGTCAGCAGCCTCTGCTGCGCGGTCAGGTCGTCGCGCAGGGCCGCGCGCGCCAGCGACTGCCAGTTGTTGTCGCGCGGCAGCGCGTTGATGCGCTCCATGAGCCAGTTCAGGCCGAGGCCGTCGGCGAGCTGGAAGTGCACCGCGGCGACGGTCGCGAGATCGACCGGCGCGCCGGTAGCCACCTCGATGATGTCGAGCCCGGCAACCATCGCCGAGTGGCTGGCGATGCGCTCGGCGAGCGCGTCGCCGACCCCGCCACGGCGCAGCTTGTGCGCCCGGGCGCGGAGCTTCTCGCGCACCTCCTTGCCGACCAGCTTGGTGAGCGTCTCCTCGAGCTCGGCGATGCCCGGGGCGAAGGTCGTCACGGTGGCCTCGATGTCGAGCGGTCGCGGTCGCTGGCGCAGCAGCCAGCGCGTCGCGCGCTCGCCGAGCTTGCGCACCTCGAGCAGCATCTCGACCTGCAGCGCCGCCGAGACCTGGTTGTCGAGCGCCTCGATGTCGGCGGTCACGCCGCTGAGCCGGAAGATACGCCCGGCGACGCTCCAGGCCCGCACCAGGTCGGCGGCATCCGCGCCGGTCTCGCCCCCGAGGCGGTGGACGAAGGTCATGCCGCCGCGGTTGATCACCGCGTTGGCGAGCTGGGTGGCGATGATCTCGCGGCGCAGGCGGTGCCCGCGCATCGCGTCGGCGTACTTCGTGCGCAGCGGGCTCGGGAAGTAGTCGTTGAGCGTTGCCGCGAGTGCCGGGTCGTCGGGCAGGTTGCTGGCGAGCAGCTCCTGGAACAGGTCGATCTTGACGTAGGCCAGCAGCACCGCCAGCTCGGGGCGGGTCAGGCCGCGGTTCGCGGTGCGTCGCTCGTCGAGTTCCTCGTCGTTGGGCAGCGCCTCGATGGCGCGCACCAGCGTCCCGGCCTTCTCCATATCGCGCATCAGCCGCGTGTGCACGTGGAGCATGCCCGCGGCCTGCGTCTCGGCGACGGTCAGCGCCTCGGGCTGCAGGTAGTTGTTGCGCAGCACCAGCGCGGCGACCTCCTCGGTCATCTGCTCGAGCAGCCGGTCGCGCTGCTTGACGGTCATGTCGCCGGCGGCGACCACGCCGTTGAGCAGGATCTTGATGTTGACCTCGTGGTCGGAGCAGTCGACGCCGCCCGAGTTGTCGATCGCGTCGGTGTTGACCTTGCCGCCGTTGAGCGCGTACTCGATGCGCCCACGCTGGGTCAGCCCGAGGTTGCCGCCCTCGCCGACCACGCGGCAGCGCAGCTCGCGGGCGTCGACGCGCAGCGCGTCGCTGGCGCGGTCGCCGACCTCGGCGTGAGTCTGGGTGGTGGCCTTGACGTAGGTGCCGATGCCGCCGTTCCACAGCAGGTCGACCGGGGCGCGCAGGATCGCGCGGATCAGCTCGTTCGGGGTGAAGCGCACCTGCTGCACCCCGAGCGCGGCCTGCGCCTCGGCCGACAACTCGATCTGCTTGAGGGTGCGCGGCCAGATGCCGCCGCCGGGCGACATGGTCTTGCGGTCGTAGTCGTCCCAGCTCGAGCGCGGCAATGCGAACAGCCGTGCGCGCTCGGCGTGGCTGCGTGCCGCGTCGGGGTTCGGGTCGACGAAGATGTGGCGGTGGTCGAAGGCGGCGATCAGCCGCGTGTGCTCGGAGAGCAGCATGCCGTTGCCGAACACGTCGCCGGACATGTCGCCGACGCCGACCGCGGTGAACTCCTCGGCCTGGCAGTCGACGCCGAGCTCGCGGAAGTGGCGCTTGACCGACTCCCAGCCGCCGCGCGCGGTGATGCCCATCTTCTTGTGGTCGTAGCCGGCGCTGCCGCCCGAGGCGAAGGCGTCGCCGAGCCAGAAGCCGTAGTCGTTGGCCACGCCGTTGGCGATGTCGGAGAAGGTCGCGGTGCCCTTGTCGGCGGCGACCACCAGGTAGGGATCGTCGTCATCGTGGCGCACCACCTCGGGCGGCGGCACCACGGCGCCCTCGACCAGGTTGTCGGTGAGGTCGAGCAGGCCGCGGATGAAGGTCTTGTAGCAGTCGATCACCTCGGCCTGCACGGCCTCGCGGTCGCCGCCGGCGGGCAGCGCCTTGCAGACGAAGCCGCCCTTGGAGCCGACCGGCACGATCACCGCGTTCTTGACCATCTGCGCCTTGACCAGGCCGAGGATCTCGGTGCGGAAGTCCTCGCGCCGGTCCGACCAGCGCAGGCCGCCGCGCGCCACCGGCCCGCCGCGCAGGTGCACGCCCTCGACGCGCGGGCCGTAGACCGAGATCTCGAAGCGCGGGCGCGGCTCCGGCATGTCCGGCACCGCCTCGGGGTTGAGCTTGAACGAGACGAACGGTTTCGGCTGGCCGTCCGGCCCGCGCTGGTAGTAGTTGGTGCGCAGCGTGGCGTGGATGGCGCCGTAGAAGCTGCGCAGGATGCGGTCCTCGTCGAGGTTGGCGACGGCGTCGAGCGCGTCGGCGATCTGCACCATCAGCTCGGCGGCCGGCTTCGGGCCCTCGCCGGCGCGCGCCGGGTCGAAGCGCGCCGCGAACAGCGCCACCAGCAGCCGCGCCAGGTGCGGGTTGGCATCGAGCGCGCGCTCCATGTACTCCTGGCTGAAGGTCGCGCGCACCTGGCGCAGGTACTTGCAGTAGGCGCGCAGGATGACGATCTCGCGCCAGTCGAGCTGCGCGCGCAGCACCAGGCGGTTGAAGCCGTCGTTCTCGGCGTCGCCGTGCCAGACGCGCGAGAAGGCCTCCTGGAACTTGTCGGCGACCTGCTCGAACTCGAGGTTCTCCTCGCGATGCTCGAGGGTGAAGTCGTGGATGTGCACCGCCGGCTGGTCCTTCGGCAGGATCACGCTCGGGCTCTCGTCGAGCACCCGCAGGCCCATGTTCTCGAGCATCGGCAGCGTGCTCGAGAGTGCCATCGGCTCGCGGTGGAACACCTTGAAGCGCAGCTGATCGGGCGGCAGCTCGGGCGGCTGGTAGAGGGTCATCGCCAGGTCTTCGTCGGCGAGCTGCTCCATCTTGGCGATGTCGAAGCGCGCGACGTGCGCCGTGTAGCGCTCGCGGTAGTCGGCGCGGAAGGCATCCCCGTAGTGGTTGAACAGGCGGATGCCCTGTTCCTCGCCGAGCTGGTCGAGCAGCGTCTCCTGCAGCTCGTCGCGCCAGTCACGGGTGGTCGCGGCGAGGCGCTTCTCGATCGCCCCGAGATCGATGCTCGTCGGCGCCTCCTTGTCGATCGAGACCACGAAGTGGATGCGTGCGAGCACCGAGTCGGAGATCTCGACGCTGAAGTCGAGCACGCGCCCGCCGAGCACCTCCTCGAGCACGCCGGTGATCTTGCGTCGGACGCCGGTGGTGAAGCGGTCGCGCGGCACGAACACCAGGCAGGAGAAGAAGCGTCCGAACGGGTCGCGGCGCATCAGCAGGCGCACGCGCTGGCGTTCCTGCAGCTGCAGGATGCCGATCGCGATCTCGAACAGCTCGTCCTCGCTGATCTGGAACAGCTCGTCGCGCGGGTAGTTCTCGAGGATGTTGAGCAGCGCACGCGCGGCGTGGCTGCCCTTCGGGTAGCCGGCGCGCGCGACCACGGTGGCGACCTTGCGCCGCAGCAGCGGGATCTCGCGGGTGTTGCGGTTGTAGGCCGCCGCCGAGTAGAGGCCGAAGAAGCGGTGCTCCCCACACACCTGGCCGTCGGCATCGAAGCGCTTGACGCCGAGGTACTCCATCGCCGCGTTGCGGTGCACCGTTGCGCGCCGGCTGGTCTTGTTGACGATCAGCAGCCGCGGCGCCAGCGCCAGCGCGCGGCCGTCCGCGTCGAGCCGGTTGAAGACGCTGTTGTCGCTCTCGACCTGGGCGAGGATGCCGAGACCGGTATCGGGGCGCGGGTCCAGGCGGGTGCGGTCGTCGACCAGGTCGTACTCGCGGTAGCCGAGGTAGGTGAAGTGCTCTTCCGCGACCCAGCGCAGGAACGCGAGGTCCTCGGCCAGTTCGTCGGCGTCGACAGGCGGCGGGTTCTTCTCGACCTCGGCGACGATCTCGAGCATGCGGTCGCGCATCGGCAACCAGTCGCTGACCGTGCTGCGCACCTGGTCGAGCACCGTCAGGATCTCGTCACGCAGCGCGTCGAGCACCGCCGGCTCGGTCTGTCGGTCGACCTCGAAGTGCATCACCGCCTCGTTGTGGTCGGACCCTTCTCCAGCGACCGGCTGGCGGGCGAGCGTGACGCGCTGCTTGGCGTCACGCTCGATGCGGAATACCGGGTGCACGATCAGGTGGCAGGTGAGGTTGTGGCGATTGATTGCCATGCGCACCGAGTCGACCAGGAAGGGCATGTCGTCGCAGGCGAGATCGACGATGGTGTGGGTCGACTGCCAGCCGTGCTGCTCGAGCTGGGGGTTGTAGATGTGCAGTTTTGGCACGCCGCGCTCGCGGCGGCGTAGCAGGTTGAAGTGCGCCAGCGCGGCGCCATACAGGTTGGCCGGATCGCGTTCGGCGAGGTCGGCGGTCGAGGTTCCCGAGTAGTAGTGGCGGACGAAGTCGCCGAGCAGTTCGCGTTCCTCCTGGGCGACCTGCTCGTTGACCAGTTCGACCAGGCTGTCGAGGACACGCTGGTGCTGGGCGGCGGAACTCTCGGACATGACGGTGACCTTGTGCACGGCGGGCGCGCCGATTCATGAAGCCTAGCCGGCGCCCCGCACCGACTCGATGTGCCTGGGCCGCGAGGGGTTCTCCTCC
>CBDTVS010000095.1:0-6488 GCA_965364245.1 uncultured Gammaproteobacteria bacterium
GGCAAAGCCACTCGGCGAGGCGGTCGAACAGCGGCACCTCGGCGTAGGTGTAGTGACCGCCGACCATCAGGATCACTGCATGCACCAGCACCAGCAGGTAGGCGAGCGGCGTCAGCGGGTAGCGACGCCGGGTGGCGGCGAGCACGAGCAGGCCGATCACCGCCGGCGCGACCTCGAGCACCCAGGTCAGCCGGTCCTTCGGCCCGATGCCCGACCAGGCCAGCACGCCGAGGTAGATGCCCAGCCAGGCGAGCAGCACGCCACGCGACGCGGTCACGTCACCGCGCCCGGCGCGGGCGCCACCTCCCAGGCGAACCAGGCGTCCAGGTGGGCCAGCGCCGCCTCCAGCCCGGTGCGCTTGAGCGCGGAGAAGAGCTGCACGGTGGCCGAGGGGTGCAGCGTCTCGAGCGCGCGGCGCACCTGCAGGCGCGTTGCCTCGGCCGGACCGCGCTTGAGCTTGTCCGCCTTGGTCAGCAGCACGTGGACCGGCAGGTCGCGCTGCGCGCACCAGCCGAGCATCTCGCGATCGTAGTCGGTCAGTGGGTGGCGCACGTCCATCAGCAGCACCAGGCCGGCGAGCGAGCCGCGCCGCTCGAGGTAGGCCGCCATCTCCTGCTGCCAGCGCCGCTTGATCTCCAGCGACACCTTCGCGTAGCCGTACCCCGGCAGGTCGACCAGGCGGCGATCGTCGTCGATGCTGAAGAAATTGATCAGCTGGGTGCGACCCGGCGTCTTGCTGGTTCGCGCCAGTGCCCGCTGGTCGGCCAGGCAGTTCAGCGCCGACGACTTGCCGGCGTTGGAGCGGCCCGCGAACGCGACCTCGACCCCCGCATCGGGCGGGTAGTCGCGCGGCAGGCGTGCGCTCTTGAGGAACTGGGTCTGGCGGTATCGGTTCAGCATGGGTTCAGCATTCCTCGGGCATTGTCCGTGGTGGAAGTGACGGGGACAAGCGGAGCGGAACCGCCACCCGCGTGGATGGTCCGAACAGTCTGCGAGAACCCGCGTCACGACCGCCCTACGGATTTGACCAAGAAAGGATTTCGCTGTATATATCGCGGGCTTTCCGGCACGGTAGCCACGTGGCGAGCCGACGACCGGGAGCCAGTTTCCCTCTCAATGATCCACAACCCTAGCCCTGGGAGTCACACCATGAAGAAGTTCATCACCGGTTCCGCCGCCGCCATGCTGCTGATGTCGGGTGCCGCCTTTGCCGACGGCAAGGCCACCTACGACTCGGTCTGCTCGGCCTGCCACAACCCGGCCGTTGCCCCGACCATGAAGTCGCCCGGCCTCGGTGACAAGGACGCCTGGGCCCCGCGCATCGCCAAGGGTATGGACGCGCTGTACGCCAGCGGCATCAACGGCGTCCCCGGCACCGCGATGGTCGCCAAGGGCGGCAACCCGAACCTGAGCGACGACGACGTCAAGGCCGCCGTCGACTACATGGTCGAACAGTCGAAGTAAGCGGGAGCTTGCTCGTTAGGAAAGCTCGATGAAGTATCTAGCCGCAGCCGCGCTGCTGCTCCTGGGCACGTCCGGTGTGACGCTCGCCCAGGAGAGTGCCGCGCCCGCCGCCGAACCGAAGCCGTGGGACACCTGTGTCAGCTGTCACGGGGCCGACGGCAACAGCGTCAACCCGATCTGGCCAAGCCTGGCCGGGCAGGGTGCGCCCTACATCGCCAAGCAGCTCCATGACTTCAAGGGCGGTCGACGTGCCGACCCACTGATGTCGGGCATGGCGATGGCAGTGCCCGATGACAAGGTCGACGAGGTGGCCGAGTACTTCGCCAGTCAGGCGGCGAAGCCGGCTGCGCCGGTCAAGCCGGAGCTGGTGGAGCAGGGCAAGCAGTTGTACGTGGCCGGCAACCCGGCCACGGGCATTACCGCCTGCGCTGCCTGCCACGGTCCGAACGGCAACGGCAACGCGGCGGCCAAGTTCCCGGCCCTCGGGGCGCAGCACGCGGCCTACACCATCAAGCAGCTACAGATGTTCCGCGACGGGAGCCGCGCCAACGACCCCAACCAGATGATGCGCGACATCGCCGCGCGCCTGACGGAGCAGGAGATCGAGGCGCTGGCGATGTACCTCAGCACGCTCTGAGGCACCTCCCCCGCGGCAACGTTTTCGAGGCGGCCTCCGGGCCGCCTCTTCTTTTCCGGCCACCGGCGAGCTTGCGCCACGCGGGCACCGGGTCGGACAATGGGCCGCAGAACGAAGCGACCCGCCGTGCGGTCCAACGGACCGTGCCATCCCCCTGCAAGGAGAGTTACGGATGAACAGACGCGTGCTGCTGGCCATGGCCCTGCTGCTGCCGACGCTGGCCCTGGCCCAGGTGAAGATCAACCCCGCCGACGTCATCGAGTACGAGCCGGTGGTGCCCCCGATGGAGACCTCGGCCGGCGCCGACGGCGTCGAGGTGATCGAGCTGTTCTGGTACGGCTGCCCGCACTGCTACCGCCTCGAGCCCTACATCGAGCGCTGGCTGGAGCAGAAGCCGGACAACGTCACCTACCTGCGCATCCCGGCCATCTTCCCCAACCGCCAGACCTGGGAGAACCACGCGCGCGCCTTCTACGCCGCCGAGGCCCTGGGCGTGGTCGACACCCTCCACCGCCCGCTGTTCGACGCCCTGCACGCGCAGCGCCGCAAGCTCAACGACGAGGACGCACTGGCCGCGTTCGCCGCCGAGGTGGGCATCGACGAGGCCGAATTCCGCAAGGCCTACCGCTCGTTCGCGGTCGACGGCAAGGTGCGCCGCGCCGCGCAGCTGACCCGCCGCTACGGCATCGACGGGGTGCCGTCGCTGATCGTCGACGGCCGTTTCCGCACCGGCCCTGCGCTGGCCGGCACCTACGCGCGCACCATGCCGATCGTCGACGCACTGGTCGAGAAGGCCCGCCAGGAACGGACCCAGTCGGCCGCCCGGTGAACCTGCGCGGCGTCCCGCCGTTCGGTCGCGAGCGGGCGTTGCGCCGCGTCCAGCAGCTGGTCGACAACCACCGCGCCCTGCGGGCGCCGGCGAGCATGCCGCGCACGCCGCCGCCCGGCAGCGTGGCGCACGCAGACACCCGGCCGCTGCACCTGCTGAGCTACAACATCCAGGCCGGCATCGCCGGCACGCGTTACCGCGACTACCTGACGCAGAGCTGGCAGCACGTGCTGCCCTCGGCACGGCGCATGACCAACCTCGATCGCATCGCCCGGCTGGTCAGCCGTTTCGACATCGTCGGCCTGCAGGAGATCGACGCCGGCAGCCTGCGCAGCGGCTTCGTCAACCAGGCCGAGTACCTCGCGCAGCGCGCCGGCTTCCCGAACTGGCACCACCAGCTCAATCGCGACCTGGGCCGCTTCGGCCAGCACAGCAACGGCCTGCTGAGCCGCTTTCGCCCGACCGCGCTGGACGCCCATCGGCTGCCTGGCCTGATCCCCGGGCGCGGCGTGCTGAGCGCCACGTTCGGCAGCGCCCCGCACTGCCTGCTGCTGCTGATCGTGCATCTCGCCCTCGGGCGGCGCGCGCGACGCATGCAGCTCGCCTACGTGGCCGAGCTGGCGCGCGCCCATCCCCACGTCATCATCATGGGCGACCTCAACAGCCCGCTGCGCCAATGGCAGGACGTCGGACCGCTGCAGGCGCTCGGCCTGCACTCCCCGGCCGAGGACCTGCCCACCTACCCCAGCTGGCGGCCGCAGCGCGGCATCGACCACATCCTGGTCGGTCCGACCCTGCGCGTGACCCAGGTTGGCACGCTGCCCTGCCACTACTCCGACCACCTGCCGGTGGTGATGGAGGTGCAGGTGCCGGCCGAGATCCAGTTCGAATCCCACCCGACAGCGACGGTCGCCGTGTGATAACCTGACATTGCACCAGGGAACAGGTGTTTACCTCACGGAGGAGGGATCATGTCCACGACCGACACCGCGGCCGGTCTCGCGGCCGAGCAGCAGCGCGCGATCCTGGCGCTGTTCATCGCCCAACTCGACCTGCCCGCCTGCCAGGGCCGCTGCCTGCCCGAGTTCGAGGCCGCCCTCGCCAGCGAGGCGCCACTCGAACGCGTAGCCCATCGACTCAGCACCTGCCTCTCCGGGCGGCCGCCCTCGCCCACCTGCAAGACGCTGCTGAGGCTGGTCGACGGCGTCACCCTGCCGCGTGAGCTGCGCGCCGAGGCCGCGGCGATCCACGCGCGCATGGCCACCGCCGACGACAGCGACGCGTTCGGCCACCACGTGCGCCACCTGGCCGGGCTGATCGACAACCTCCCTTCGCAACTGCAGCAGGAGAAGGACGCCGTCGCCGACCAGCTGGTGTCGCTCGCCGAGCGCCTGCACAGCCTCGAGGCCCAGCTGGTCGAGTCCGCCGACGTCGAGGCGCAGGCCAACGTCGAGACCGCGGCGATCGACAGCGAGGTCACCGACGCGGTCCACGCCCTCGAGGCCGACCTCGACACCGGGCCGGGGCACCTCGGCGCCACGGTGCACGCCCGGCTCGAACGCATCGCCAGCCAGGTGCACACCTACCGCGAACGCGAACAGGCCCGCCTGGCCGCGCTGCACGACCGGAACGAGCTGCTCCAGTCACGCGTACGCCAGCTCGAGGGCGAGGTCGCGCAGCTGCAGAGCAGCCTCAAGATGCAGCGCGCCCGCGTGGTCACCGACCCGCTGACCGGCCTCAACAACCGCTTCGCCTACGATGAGCGCATCACCCACGAGCTGGCGCTGTGGCAGCGCTACCGCGCCCCCTTCAGCCTGCTGTTGTGCGACATCGACCGCTTCAAGCAGGTCAACGACGTGCATGGCCACCAGGCCGGGGACGAGGTGCTGAAGGCGGTCGCCGACCTGCTCGCGAGCGCGCTGCGCAAGAGCGACTTCATCGCCCGCTACGGTGGCGAGGAGTTCGTCGTGCTGCTGCCCGGGGCGGACGCGGAACGCGCCGCGGCGGTCGGCGAGAAGCTGCGCCGGCGGGTCGCCGGGGCGACCGTCGACCTGGGCAAAGCCCGTCTCGGGGTGACCGTCTCGTGTGGCCACGCGACGCTCAGCAACGAGGCCGCCAGCGCCGCGAAGGGACTGTTCGAGCGCGCCGACACGGCCCTCTACTGGGCCAAGCGCGGCGGCCGCGACCGGGTCTGCGCCGGCTGAGGTCCCGACCCGGGGCCAGCGGTCAGCCGTCGACCAAGCGGCTGCGCACCACCACCGCCTCGTGCAGCGTGCGGTGCACCGGGCAGCGATCGGCGATCTCCAGCAGGCGCTGGCGCTGCGCCGCGTCGAGGTCGCCCTCGAGCTCGATCTCGCGCTCGATGACGTCGACCCGGGCGGTGTCCTTTGGACAGTCGGCGCAATCTTTCGAGTGCACCTTGGCGTGCTCGAGACGCACCCGCACCCCCGTCAGCGGCAGCTGCTTGCGCTCGGCATACATGCGCAGGGTCATCGCGGTGCAGGCGCCGAGCGCGGCGTTGAGCAACTGGTAGGGGCTCGGCCCGAGGTCGGTTCCACCCATCTCCTCGGGTTCGTCGGCCAGCAGCGGGTGGCCGCCGGCATCGATCTCGGTGACGAAGCCCTGGGCGCCGATGCGTGCAAGCACGCGCTCCTCGCCCGGGGTCTCGTCGCGCCAGCGCGGTGCCAGGGCCTTGACGTACTTGCCGGCCCAGGCCGCGATGACCGTGCCGATGTACTCCGCATCGGCCTCGTCGCTGACCAGGTGGTCGGCGTCGTCGAGCGAGACGAAGCTCTTCGGGTGCAGCGCCGCCTGGTAGATGGTCGCCGCGTTGTCGATGCCGACCACGCGATCGACCGGCGAGTGGAAGATCAGCAGCGCGCGGCCGAGGCGGTGGATCGCCTCGTGCGTCGACTGCGCCGCGAGGTCGTCGAGCAAGGCCTTGCGGATGCGGAACGGGCGTCCGCCGAGATTCACTTCGGCTTCACCTTCTTCCTCGATCGTGGCCTTATGTTCTTCGAAATGGTGGACAACGTGCGCTGCCTCGCTCGGTGCGCCAATGGTCGCGACGGCCCTGACCGAGGGCAGCTGCGCGGCGGCGGCGAGCACCGCGGTGCCGCCGAGCGAGTGGCCGACGAGGATCTGCGGCGCTGCGTGCTCGGCCTCGAGGTGGCGCGCCGCGGCGACCAGGTCGGCGACGTTCGATGAGAAGGTGGTCGCCGCGAACTCCCCCTCGCTGCCGCCGAGTCCGGTGAAGTCGAAGCGCAGCACGGCGATACAGCGCGCGGTCAGTGCGCGGCTGATGTGGTGCAGCGCCTTGAGGTCCTTGCCGCAGGTGAAGCAGTGGGCGAACAGCGCGTAGCCACGCGGCTTGCCGTTGACCGGCAGGTCGAGCGTCGCGGCGAGCTGCTCACCGGACGCGTTGGCGAAGGTCAGGGCTCGACTGGCCATCGGGGCACCTCGGGGGTCAGCAGGAGAAGAGGAACACCGCGAACAGCCCCTGCGGATCGAGCCACTCGCGCCAGGGCCGGAACCCGGCCGCGGCGGCGAGTTCGCGGA
>CBDTVS010000096.1:0-6458 GCA_965364245.1 uncultured Gammaproteobacteria bacterium
AGTGAAGAATCGGGCGCAGTATAGCGACCAGCAATCTGCATTGCGGCAGGTGTGAGGTGTGACGGTATGGGCGCCGGCATCGGGCACACTCTAGCTGCGGTAGGGGGTGTGCGCGGCGAGCATGTCCATCTGGTGCCGGACCCCGTGTCGCTCGCGCGCCAGGTGGTCGTCGAGCGCGGTGCGGAAGCGAGCGTCCGCAATCCAGTGTGCCGACCGGGTCAGGGTCGGCAGGAAGCCGCGCGCGATCTTGTACTCGCCCTGCGCACCCGGCTCGAAGCGCTTCAGGCCGTGTGCCAGGCAGTACTCGAGCCCGCGGTAGTAGCAGAGTTCGAAGTGCAGGCCGTCGATCGATTCCCTGCAGCCCCAGTGACGGCCGTAGAGGGTCTGCTCGCCGCGCAGGAACAGTGCCGCGGCGACGAGCGTGCCGTCCGGAGCACGCGCCAGCTGCAGCACGACACGTCGGCCCAGGCGGGTGCCGATCTCGGCGAAGAAGTCCCGCGAGAGTGTCGGCATGCCCCACTTGCGCTCGAACAGGTGCAGGTAGAGCGCGTGGAAGGCCGTCCAGTCCCCGGCGCTCGCGGCGTCGCCGTGCAGGGTCTCGAAGCGCAGCCCGGAGGCGGCCGCGCGTCGCCGTTCCTGGCGGATCTTCTTGCGCTTGTCACGCGTGAAGTTCATCAGCAGTGCATCGAAATCGGCTTCGCCGCGATGCTCCCAGTGGTACTGCCAGCCGGTGCGCGGCAACAGGCCGGCCGCCTCGAGCCGTCCGCCGTCGTCCGGTTCCAGGAAGTTCCAGTGCACCGACGACAGCCCGAGTTCCCCGGCGAGGCCATGCACGGCATCGATCAGCTCGCGGGCGCCGGCGTCGTCAGCGGGATCGGCGAGCAGCAGGCGTGGCCCCGTGGCCGGCGTGTAGGGGACGCCCACCACGCCCTTCGGGTAGTAGGCGAGCCCGGCACGCTGGTACGCCTCGGCCCACTCCCAGTCGAAGACGAACTCACCGTAGGAGTTTTCCTTGAGATAGAAGGGCACCGCGCCGCGCAGGGTGCCATCGGCGGCGTGCAGCGTCACGTGGCGGGGGTGCCAGCCGAACGGCTCGAGGCAGGCGTGGCGTTCCAGCGCGGCGAGGAAGGCGTGGCTGACGAACGGGTCACGCTCACCTCCCATGCGGTCCCAGGCCGCGGCCGGAATCGACTCGAGGGAGTTGTGGATGCGGACCGCCATGCCCGGCTCTGACCGTGCCACCGGAGTGGAGTTTCGTCAGTCGCAGCGACCGACCGAACCGGGTCGGCAGCGTCGGCGGTCGGTCCAGGTGGCGTTGCCGAGGCGTGCATCACGAAACACCGCGCCGCGTATGAGCGCCTCGCTGAGCACGGCCCGACCCAGGTCGGCCCCGCTGAGGTCAGCGAAGGAGAGGTTGGCCCCGTCGAGACGGGCCCGGCGCAGGTCGGCCCCGGTCAGGCGCGCGTCCTCGAGCAGCGTGCGGGTCAGCGTGGCTGCGACGAACGAACTGCCCGCGAGGTTGGCGCCGGTCAGGTCGGCGCGTTCGAGATTCGCCTCGTCGAGTCGTGCGCTGCCGAGATCGATGCCGGCGGCCGTGGCCTGGTAGAGGGACGCACCGAGCAGGCTTGCACCGGTGAGGTTCGCATCGCGCAACTCGGCCCGGTCCAGCCGGGCCCCGTCGAGCAGCGCGCCGCTGGCGTCGACCCCGGGCAGCGTGGCCGAGACGAGTCGCGTCTCGAGCAGCACCGCGCCCGCGAGCTGGGCCCCCTCGAGCCGGGCGAAGCCGAGGTCGGCGCCGCTCAGGTTCGCCTCACGGAGGTCGGCGCCGCGCAGATCGGTCCGGGTCAGCGTGGCACCGCGCAGGTCGACCCCGCGCAGGTCGGCCCCCTGCAGGTCGCAGCCGCTCCAGTAGACGCCGCGCTGCGGCGGATCGTCGCACGCGGCGAGCGCCGGGGACGGTGCGGCGAGCAGCCAGCAGAGCGCGCACAGCAACGCCAGGCCATGGCGGAAAGCGGTGCGGCAACCCCGCAAGGACCGTTGCCCTCTACCACCACAGGGGGGGTGTTTTCGGGTTGACCTCGGCACAACCGTCTGTGGCATGATGGCCGTTCGATTTAGAGGGACTTTGGAGCGAATCGTCATGAAAATCATTCTGCTGGGACCGCCAGGGGCAGGCAAGGGCACGCAGGCCAACTACATCAAGAACAAGTATGGCATCCCGCAGATCTCGACCGGCGATATGCTGCGCGCCGCGGTCAAGGCGGGCACCCCGCTGGGGATCGAGGCCAAGAAGGTGATGGATGCCGGTGGCCTGGTCTCCGACGATATCATCATGGGCCTGATCGACGAGCGCATCGCCCAGGAAGACTGCGCCGAGGGCTTCCTGCTCGACGGCTTCCCGCGCACCCTGGCTCAGGCCGAGGCGCTGCGCGCCAAGGGTGTCGCCATCGACGCGGTGGTCGAGATCGACGTCGAGGACGAGGAGATCGTGCGCCGCATGAGCGGGCGCCGTGCGCACCTCGCCTCGGGCCGGACCTACCACGTCGAGTTCAACCCGCCGAAGAAGGAGGGGGTCGACGACGTCACCGGCGAGCCGCTGGTGCAACGTGACGACGACCGCGAGGAGACAGTGCGCAAGCGCCTCACGGTCTACCACGACCAGACCAAGCCGCTGGTCGACTACTACTCCACCTGGTCCGGATCCGGTGAGGAGGATGCGCCCAAGTACGTGCGCATCCAGGGCACCGGCAGCGTCACGGACATCCGTGACGCCATCTTCGCCGAACTCGACTGACCGGGACGTGGACGCCCTCCAGGCGTGAACGACTCCCGCCACGGCGCCGGGCGGATCGGCGTCCTGGTCGCCAACCTCGGTTCGCCGACCGAGCCGACCCCGGCAGCGGTGCGCCGCTTTCTCGCTGAATTCCTCTGGGATCCACGCGTGGTCGACGTGCCGCGCCCGCTGTGGTGGCTGATCCTGAACGGCATCATCCTGCGTTTCCGCCCGGGGCGGGTGGCGAAGGCCTACGCCTCGGTCTGGAGCGACGAGGGCTCGCCGCTGCTGGCGATCAGCTGTCATCAGACCACCGCACTGCGCGAGGCGCTCGAGCGACGTCTGCCCGGGCGCTGCCACATCGAACTCGCGATGCGCTACGGTGAACCGACCGTCGCCGGGGCGCTGGAGCGGTTGCACGCGGCCGGCTGCGAGCGGGTGCTGGTGTTGCCGCTCTACCCGCAGTACTCCTCGTCGACCTCGGCGAGCACCTTCGACGCGGTCGCCGACGCGCTCAAGCGGGTCCGCTGGTACCCCGAGCTGCGCCTGATCCGTGACTACCACGTCGACCCGGGCTACATCGAAGCGCTCGCCGCCAGCGTGCGCGAGGCGTGGGCCGAGCACGGTCGTCCCGACCGCTTGCTGATCTCGCTGCACGGCATCCCGCAGCGCTACGCCGACGAGGGCGACGCCTACGCCGAACAGTGCCGGGCGACCGCGGCAGCGCTGGCTGCGGCTCTGGAACTGGAAGACGATGCGTGGCAGCTCGCGTTCCAGTCGCGCTTCGGCCGTGAGCCGTGGCTGCAGCCCTACACCGACAAGACGCTGGAGGCGTGGGGCAGGGCGGGCGTCGGTCACGTCCAGGCGATCTGCCCCGGCTTTTCCGCCGACTGCCTCGAGACCCTCGAGGAGATCGCAGTGGAAAACCGCGACACCTTCCTCGAGGCCGGCGGGCGGGAATACAACTACATCCCTGCGCTCAACACCCGCCCGGATCACGTCGAGGCGCTGGCCGGCCTGGTCGAGCGTCACCTCTCGGGCTGGGCCTGAGGGGCCTACGCTCAGCGCTTACCGAACACCACCTCGGCGACTTCCGGGTAGCGACTGGCGAAGTGAACCGTGAGCCCGTCGCGGATGTGTTCGGGCAACTCCTCGTAATCACCGCGGTTCGCCTCCGGCAGCACCAGTTCGCGGATCTTGCTGCGCCGCGCGGCGATCACCTTCTCGCGGATGCCGCCGACCGCCAGCACCTGCCCGGTGAGGGTCAGTTCGCCGGTCATCGCGACCGCGCGCGGCTTGCGCCCGCGCACCAGTGACAGCAGCGCGGTCGCCATCGTCACGCCGGCGCTCGGGCCGTCCTTCGGCGTCGCGCCCTCGGGCACGTGCAGGTGGATGAAGGCCGCGTCGAGCGTCTCGGCATCGACCCCGAACTCGGCGAGGTGGCCGGCAACGTAGCTGTAGGCGATCTCGGCCGACTCGCGCATCACCTCGCCGAGCTTGCCGGTCAGCTTGAAGCCGCGGTTGCGTGCATGGACCTGGCTTGCCTCGATGTTCAGCGTAACACCGCCGAATGGCGTCCAGGCCAGGCCGGTCACGATGCCGACGCCGGTCATCGGTTTCTCGGTGCGGAACGGCGGCCGGCCGAGGTACTCCTCGACGGCCTGCTGGCCGATGCGGATCGGTCCCTTCTCACCGCCGACGATCTGCACCACCGCCTTGCGCACGATCGCGCCGAGCCGCTTCTCGAGGCCGCGCACGCCCGCCTCGCGGGCGTAACCCTCGATCACGCGGCGCAGTGCGGCGTCGCTGATCCTGACCTTGCTGCGCGCGACGCCGGTGCGCTCGAGCTGCTTCGGCCACAGGTGGTTGCGCGCGATGGCCAGCTTCTCCGAGGTGATGTAGCCGCTCAGGCGAATCGTCTCCATGCGGTCGAGCAGCGGTCCCGGAATGGTGTCGAGCTGGTTGGCGGTGCAGACGAACAGCACCTTCGACAGGTCGAAGCGGACGTCGAGGTAGTGGTCGAGGAACTCGCTGTTCTGCTCGGGGTCGAGCACCTCGAGCAGCGCCGAGGCCGGGTCGCCCTGGTAGGAGGCGCCGACCTTGTCGATCTCGTCGAGCATGATCAGCGGGTTCGCGACGCCGACCTCCTTGATCGCCTGGATGAACTTGCCGGGCATGGCGCCGATGTAGGTGCGCCGGTGCCCCTTGATCTCGGCCTCGTCGCGCATGCCCCCGAGGCTGAAGCGGAAGAACTTGCGCCCGAGCGCGTCGGCGATCGAGCGGCCGATCGAGGTCTTGCCGACGCCGGGTGGGCCGACCAGCAGCAGGATCGAGCCGGAGATGGTCTTCTTCAGCGCGCCGACGGCGAGGAACTCGACGATGCGATCCTTGACGTCCTCGAGACCGTCGTGATCGCGGTCGAGGATGCGCCGCGCCTCGGCGAGACCGAGCTTGTCCTCGGAGTGGACGCCCCAGGGCAGTGCGGTCAGGGTGTCTAGGTAGTTGCGCGTGACCGCGTACTCGGGGGACCCGGACTCGAGTACGCCGAGCTTCTCGAGCTCCTCGTCGATGCGCTCCTGGACCTGCTCGGGCAGGGTCAGCGACTCGAGGCGCTCGCGGAAGCGATCGATGTCGGCCGTGCGGTCGTCCTTGGCGATGCCGAGTTCCTTCTGGATCACCTTGAGCTGCTCGCGCAGGAAGAACTGGCGCTGCTGCTCGGTCATCTTCTCCTCGACCGAGCGGCTGATCTTGGCCTGCAGCCGGGCGACCTCGATCTCCTTGCGGATCAGCACCAGCACCTTCTCCATGCGCCGGCGCACGTCGAGGGTCTCCAGCACCGCCTGCAGCTCGTCGCTGTCGGCGGTGGTCAACGTTGCGGCGAAATCGGCCAGCGCCGACGGCTCGTTCGGGCTGAAGCGGTTGACGAAGTTCTTCAGCTCCTCGCTGTAGAGTGGGTTGAGCGGCAGCAGCTCCTTGATCGCGCTGATCAGGGCCATGGCGTAGGCGCGCAGCTCCGCCTCGTTGCCCTCGACGTGGTCGTCGAGGTACTCGACCTGGACCAGGAACGGCGGCTCGGGGTGCAGCCAGCGCACCACGCGGAAGCGGCGCACCCCCTCGGCGATGAACTGGATCTTGCCGCTGGCGCGCATCGGCTGGTGCATGCGCACCACCGTGCCCACGGCGTGGAAATCTCCCGGGCTGGAGCGCTCGGCGTCCTCGGCGCGGGTCAGCAGCAGACCGACCGCGTGCTGGGCCGCGTCGCCGACCTTTTCGACGGTCTCGAGCCACGGCTCCTCGTTCATCAGCAGCGGCAGTGCCTGGGCCGGGAAGAACGGGCGCTCGGAGAGCGGCAGCAGGTGCAGCGTGGTCGGCAGGATCTCGTTGGCGATGGCGATCTCGCCACGGCGCGGTGGGCTGTCGTCGTCGTGCAGCACCTCGGGCTCGATGGCGTCGTGGTCGTTCATCCCGGTTCCCTGGCGTTGCCGTGCGGCCGCGATGCGCGACGCATGGTTGCAAGATGGCGACGTCTGCGCGCGATTCAACCCCGAGGGGGGGTGGGGTCGGGCTGCGAGGCTCGATCAGCCAAATGGCTGATCGAGCCGTTATCTCAGGGAAAGGGAGCAGAAAAAAACCCGCCCGCCGTCTCCGGCGGGCGGGTTCGGGCCCCAGGGGCTTACTTGTTGGC
>CBDTVS010000097.1:0-6418 GCA_965364245.1 uncultured Gammaproteobacteria bacterium
CCGCCATGTCCCAGGAAGAGAGCCCCTATGACGCCGCCGCCAGCGAGGCAGTCGAGCTCGGCAACCGGCTGGCCGACGAGGATCAGGAGGCGCACCTGTGGGACATCGCCGACGGCCTGCTGGCCGGCGCGATCCAGTACTGGCTCTACGCCCGCCAGCCGTGTGGCGATCCGCGCTGCGAGGAGTGCGCCGAGGTGAGCACCGCCGAGCAGCGTCTCGCCGTCCTGCGCCAGCTCACCGACGAGTACGCCCGCGACAGCGAGTACTACCACACACCGACCGACAGCAACGTCGGTCGCGCCTGATCCAGCCGTGTCCCTGCCGATATTGAGCCCGGTCAATCAAAAATATTAGCATTTACTGATATACTCAGTTTCACATCCTTTAGCTGGAGAGCCGACATGGCCGTAGTGGAGCTGACCGACGCGACGTTCGAGCAGACCGTCAAGGACAACGACCTGGTGCTGATCGACTTCTGGGCGCCGTGGTGCGGCCCCTGCCGCAGCTTCGCGCCGATCTACGAGAAGGTCGCCGAGCGCCACCCCGACGTGGTCTTCGCCAAGGTCAACACCGAGGAGCAGCAGGCGCTGGCCAACCACTTCCAGATCCGCTCGATCCCGACCGTGATGGCGATCCGCCAGCAGGTGATCCTGATGGCGCAGCCGGGCGTGCTCCCCGAGCAGGCCCTCGACGACGTCATCGCCAAGGCGCAGGAGCTCGACATGGATGCGGTGCGCGCCGAGATCGCCGCCGAGGAGCAGGCCCAGCCGGCCACCGCCTGAGCGGCTTTCAGCCCGCCGTTGCGGGCAGCGCCGGGGGCCGCCGCAGGCCGGCGACGATCGCCAGGTAATCGGGCTCCCCCGGATCGATGTAGCCGTGGCGCACCAGGAAGTCGATCGCCACCAGGGCGCAGTTCGGTTTGAACTCCTCGCCCTCGCGCAGCGTCCGGGCCAAGCGGTCGAGCGGCCAGAGCTCGAACGCCTCGACCTCACCGTCGTGCACGACCGGCGTGAAGTCGGCCGGCAGCTCGAGGTCGTAGGTGTAGATCACGTCCGGCTTCAGGCCGTGCGCGCTCTCCTGGCAGTAGGTCACCGCGCCGACCGGGCGTGACTCGCGCGCCAGCTCCTCGGGAATCGACGCCTCCTCGGCGCACTCCTTGACCAGGTTCTCGGCCAGCGTCAGCTCGTAGGGCAGGCCGCCGGCGACCACCTGGTCGAGCCGCCCCGGGAAATTCCACTTGTCGCGCGCCCGGCGCGCCACCCAGACCAGCAGTTCATCGCGCCGGCGCACGTAGCCGTTGAGGTGCTGGCCGAATGCGCGCACGCCGAAGTGCGGCGCCGCGGCCCGGTCCAGGGTGCAGACCGCGGCCTCGCGGTTGGTCGGGGTCACCGGGTAGCGCTCGCCGTGGTAACGCGGCACCACCCCCTCGTCGACCAGCGTGCGCACCACCCCGTCGAGCGCCTCGCTCGCCGCCTCGAAGGTCCACAGCCCGCGCTGCAGCGCCACGCCATCGGCGCCGATCGCGAACACCTCCGGGAAGGCCGCGAGCCGCGCGACGAAGTCGGGACGCATCCAGCCGACGCAGCGCCCGGCGGCGCGGAACGGCACGTAGTCCGCGGGATCGCAGCGGTTGCAGGCTTCGATACGGTCGAGGTAGGCCATGATCAGGGGTCTGGGACGCGGGTTTCGGGGCGCCAGCATGCCGCGCTCGAGCATGCCGGTACACCCCTCCAGGTCAAGCCACGCTGCGGAAGGTCGGCACGCCCGGGCGACGCGTATACTGCCGGTCCCCCAGCCGAGCGACCCGCGGCCGATGCGCAAGATTCCCAGGCGTCACGCCGGCACGCTGCTGGCGCTGTTCACCTCGCTGTTCATGTCCTGCCTGATGTCGCTGGTGGTGACGCTGCGCAACGTCGGCTTCGTCGCCGAGGCGTGGCGCCTCTGGCTCGAGGCGTTCCCGATCGCGTTCGCGATCGCCTTCCCGCTGGTGCTGGTGGTGCTGCCGCTGGCGCGGCGGCTGGTCGAGCGCGTGACCGAGTAGGGTTCAGTCGCGGGTGGCGGCGGCGATCGCCTCGTCGACCACCTCGCGCTGGCCGCTGAAAACCCCGCGGTAGGCAAAGTCGTCGACCAGCACGTGGCCGTAGAGCCAGTTGGTCAGGAACTCGCGCACCTCGGCGCGCACCGTGGCCTCCTCGGCGTGCAGCTCGTGTTCCTGGATCGCGCGCAGGCGGTCGCGGATGCGGCGGTGTTCGCTGGCGTGGTAGGCGAGGCCGTCGTAGTCGCATTCGGCCATCGCGCGCTCCTCGCGCGCGAAGTGGCGCAGCACGACCTGCAACAGCTGCTCGAACAGGGCGTCGATGGCCTCGCGGCCGAGGTGGCGGTCGTGCGCCGTCACCAGTTCGTTGAGCGCGGTGATGATCCTCTCGTGGTCGGCGTCGAGCTCGGCCACGCCGACGCTCATGTGCTCGCCCCAGCGCACCCCGAGTGGCGCGCCCTGATCCTCCACGCTCATCATCACCCCCGATGCCGGTCGGTGCCCGGCTGCCGCGCTGTCGGTCGCGATCGATTCTGACAGGCGGGCTGCACAGGGGCAATGCCCAAAAGACACGGCATTCCAGGGGGGATCGCTATAATGCCTGGACCCGTCCCGTCACTCCGATTAGCAGGAGCCGTGATGAACGACAGCGTCCCGTCGCTCGAGGTGCGCGGCCTGCACAAGCGCTTCGGCGAGCACGAGGTGTTGTGCGGCATCGATCTCGTTGCGCGCAAGGGCGATGTCATCTCGATCATCGGCAGCAGCGGCTCGGGCAAGAGCACGCTGCTGCGCTGTATCAACCTGCTCGAGGTCCCGGAACGCGGTGAGATCCACGTCCACGGCGAACGGCTCGAGATGCGCGCCCGCCGCGATGGCTCGCGCGAGGCGGCCGATCGCCGGCAGTTGCAGCGCATCCGCACCCGTCTGGCGATGGTGTTCCAGAGCTTCAACCTCTGGTCACACATGACCATCCTCGAAAACGTCATCGAGGCCCCGGTCCAGGTGCTCGGCACGCCGAAGCGCGAGGCGCTCGAGCAGGCCGAGGCGCTGCTGCACAAGGTCGGCATGTACGAGCGCCGCGACTACTACCCGGCGCACGTCTCCGGCGGCCAGCAGCAGCGTGCGGCGATCGCGCGTGCGCTGGCGATGGGGCCGGAGGTGATGCTGTTCGACGAGCCGACCTCGGCCCTCGACCCCGAGCTGGTCGGCGAGGTGCTCGAGGTGATGCGCACCCTCGCGGAGGAGGGCCGTACGATGCTGGTCGTGACCCACGAGATGGGCTTCGCTCGCGACGTCTCGAGCGAGGTCGTGTTCCTGCACGCGGGCGCCGTCGAGGAATCCGGCCCACCCGGTACGCTGTTCACCACGCCGCGCTCGGACCGGGTCCGGCAGTTCCTGCGCCACGAGAACTGATCCACGCCACCACGGAGAGAACCATGCCCCACCGCCTGACCTTCATGTTGCTGCTCGCCCTGTTCACCGGGCCGCTGTTCGCCGATACGCTGCGCATCGGCACCGAGGGTGCCTACCCGCCGTTCAACACCATCGACAAGAACGGCGAGGTCGCCGGCTTCGACATCGACATCGCGCGTGCGCTGTGCGCGCAGATGAACGCCGAGTGCACGTTCGTGACCCAGGACTGGGACGGCATCATCCCTGGCCTGATGGCGCGCAAGTACGACGCCATCGTCGCGTCGATGTCGATCACCGAGGAGCGCAAGCGCGCGGTCGCCTTCACCGACCCCTACTACTCGAACAGCCTGAGCCTGATCGCCAAGGCGGGCGCGACCATCGACACCGCGAACCTGGCGAAACACGCGCTGGGCGCGCAGCGCGCGACCATCGCCGCCGACCACGCGACCAAGCTGGTCGGCGACGACGCCAAGCTCTACGACACCCAGGAGAACGCCTACCTGGACCTCGGTTCGGGGCGCATCGACGTGCTGGTCACCGACACCCTGCCCGGCTACGACTGGCTGCAGTCGCCGCAGGGCCAGGGCTTCGCCTTCGTCGGCGACAAGATCGACATCGACGACAAGATCGGCATCGCGCTGCGCAAGGGCGACGACGACCTGCGCCAGCGCCTGAACGCCGCACTGAAGGCGATCGTCGACGACGGCACCTACGCGAAGATCAACGCCAAGTACTTCCCGTTCTCGATCTACTGACGCGCGGCACGCGGACCGGCGGCTGAGCGCCGATGCTCGACCTGCACGGCTTCGGCGACCAGCTGCTGCTGGGCCTCGGCATGACGCTGAGGGTCGCCGCCGGTGGGCTGGCGCTCGGCCTGGTGCTCGGCCTGCTCGGCGCGGCGGCCAAGCTGTCGCGCTCGAAGCCGCTCTACTGGCTCGGGGCGACCTACACGACCCTGATGCGCGGCCTGCCCGAGCTGCTGGTCGTGTTGATCATCTCCTTCGGCACCGCCGGCCTGCTCACGCAGCTCGCCGGCTGGCTCGGCCACGACGGCTACGTCGAACTGAGTCCCTACGCGGCCGGCATCGTCGCCCTCGGCCTGGCGTTCGGCGCCTACGCCACCGAGGTGTTCCGCGGCGCCATCCAGGCGATCCCGCCCGGCCAGCTCGAGGCGGCCCGCGCGTGCGGCATGGGGCGGCTGCGGACCTTCTTCCGCATCACGCTGCCGCAGGCGTGGCGCGTCGCGCTGCCGGGTCTCGGCAACCTGTTCCAGGTGCTGATCAAGGACACCTCGCTGATCTCGGTGATCGGTCTCGAGGAGCTGATGCGCAAGAGCCAGATCGCCATCTCCAACACCAAGGAACCGTTCACGTTCTACTTCGCCGCCGCGCTGGTCTACCTCACGATCACCGTCATCGTCATGCTCGGCCAGCATCGCGCCGAGCGCTGGGCGGCGCGCGGGCAGCCGGGAGGTGACACGTGAACCTCGAGTGGGGGGTGATGCTCGAGAGCCTGCCGCGGCTGCTGCAGGGGACGCTGCTGACCCTCGAGCTGGTGGCCCTGGCACTCGTCGCCGGCGGGTTGCTGTCGGTGCCGCTGGCCCTGCTGCGGCTTTCGGCGAACCCGGTGCTGCGCGCGCTGCCGCTCGCCTACACCTTCTTCTTCCGCGGCACGCCGCTGCTGGTGCAGCTGTTCCTGTTCTACTACGGGCTGGCCCAGTTCGAGGCGGTACGCGAGAGCGTGTTCTGGCCGATCGTGCGCGAGGCGTACTGGAGCGCGCTGATCGTTTTCACGCTCAACACCGGCGCCTACACCACCGAGATCCTGCGTGGCGCGATCCAGGCGGTGCCGCGCGGCGAGGTCGAGGCGGCGCAGGCGCTCGGCATGCCGCGCGCGACGCTCTACCGGCGCATCGTGCTGCCGCGCGCCTACCGCATCGCGCTGCCGGCCTACGGCAACGAGATCATCCTGATGCTCAAGGCCAGCGCGCTGGCCAGCACCATCACGCTGCTCGACCTGACCGGCATGGCGCGCACCGTGATCGCCAAGACCTACCTGCCGGTCGAGATCTTCCTGGTCGCGGGGCTGATCTACCTCGCGCTGACCTTCCTGCTGGTCAACGGCTTCCGGCTGCTCGAGCGCCGCGTGCTGCGCTTCCAGGCACCGCGCACCACCTGAGGGCGGTCCGCTAGCTGTTGCCGGCGCGCACCAGCAGCCGATCGAGCAGCGCCGCCGGCAGCAGCCGGCGCAGCACCGCGAACAGTCGTGTCGGCAGGGTCACCGCGTAGCGGCGCCTGGGTCGCGGACTCTCGAGCGCGTGCACGACGGCCGCGAGCACCGCCTCGGGCGGCAGCGTGAACGGCGTCGTCGATTCGGCCGCCTCGAGACGGCGGCGCATGCGCGCGTAGCGCTGGCGATGCACACTGGCGTCGGCGTCGACCCAGCGTTCGAACGCGGCCAGCGCGTTGGCGCGGAAGCGGCTCTCGATCGGCCCCGGCTCGACCAGCGCGACGTGCACCCCGCTGCCGACGAGCTCCTGGCGCAGGGTGTCGCTCAGCCCCTCGAGCGCGAACTTGGTCGCGTTGTAGGCGCCACGCCACGGCATCGCGACCAGGCCGAGGATCGAGCTGTTCATGACCACGCGGCCGTGGCCCTGCGCGCGCATCACCGGCAGCACGCGGTTGGTCAACTCGACCCAGCCGAACAGGTTGCTCTCGAACTGTGCGCGCAACGCGTCGCGGGAGAGGTCCTCGACCGCGCCGGCCTGGCCGTAGGCGCCGTTGTTGAACAGCGCATCGAGGGTGCCGCCGGTCCGTTCGAGCAGCGCGTCGACCGCCGTATGGATCGACGCGCTGTCGTCGAGGTCGAGCTGCAGCGCCTCGTGACCGGCCTCGGCGAGCGCGGCGACGTCCTCTGCATGTCGCGCCGTGGCGAAGACGCGCCAGCCGCGCGCACGCAAGCCGTCGGCGC
>CBDTVS010000098.1:0-6398 GCA_965364245.1 uncultured Gammaproteobacteria bacterium
GGGTCCCGCCAGGGATGAACATGGGCGGGAGCACGCGGCTCCCGCAGCGGACGCCGAACCCGAGTCCACCCGCCCGCAGGCCGAGGAACAGGACGCCGCACCCGCACAAGGCGGCGCCTCGTGGACACCGGTCACATCCCCGGAGCCCCCCGAGACCCCGGAGGCCGTCTCCCCGCCTCGCGATTACGCCGAGGACGAGGGCGACGCGGCGCACGCCCCACCACGCGGCTGAGCGACCTAGTCCGGCCCGCCGAGCCGCTCGCGCCGCTCGCGATCGACCGCCTCGACCCGGCTGCGAATCTCCGGGCGCGTCGTACACAGCGCGTCGAACTCCTCGCGGCGCAGCTCGTAGAGCGCACAGGGCGTCGCGGCGCGGCAGGTCGCGGTCCGCGGCGCACGGTGCAGCAGCGCCATCTCACCGAAGAAGTCGCCGGCGAACAGCCGCGCGAGATCCCGCTCGCCCGCGGGCTCATGGCGTGACACGCGCACCACGCCGCGACCGATCAGGTACATCGAGTCGTCGTGCTCGCCCTCGGCCACGACCACCTCACCGTCCGGCACCGTGTGGGCATGCAGGCTGGCGGCGACGTGCGCGAAATCCTCGCTCGAGAGGTCGCGGAACAGCGGCACCTTGCGCAGCAGTTCGGTCGGTTCGAACTGCAGCTTGGTGATGTCGCCTCCGCGCAACCCCTCGATGCGCTCGGCAACCCCGTCGAGCAGGTCGTGGGCGATGCCGGCCGGCAGGGTGCCGTCGCGCTGCTCGGCCTCGAGTGACTCGCGCTCGGCGAACAGCAGCAGGCGCCCGGCGAGCCGCTCCTGCATCGCGGCGACGAACTCGGGAAACTGTGCGGCGGTCTCGTCGATGCGACTGATCGCCTGCTCGCGCCAGTAGCGGTAACGCTCGCGGACCGCGTCGACCGCGGCGCCACCCAACGCGCGCTCGTCGGCAACCCGCTCGAGATCCTCGAGCACGCGCAGACTGCCCTGGTAGCGCCCCCACGCCTCCTCGTACTCGAACGCGACCAGCGACGTGGTACGGCGCTCGGCCAGCGCGCTGTGCGCGAACAGCCGGCGCAGCCAGCGCAGACCGGCCTCGGTCAGCGTCTCGTGCGGCGGATGCAACGTGAACTCGGGCAGTTCGCCGCGATGGCGCAGCGCCTCGGACTGGGTGTCGATCGAGTGGATCAGGTCGCGCGCCGCGCGCTCGCTGAGGTGACCACGGGCGTGGCTCTCGAGGTAATGGGCGCGCTCGAGCGCCAGCGAACGCAGGGAGAGCAGCTGCAACTCGGCGTTGGCATCGAGTTCGGCACGCCGCAGCCGGTCGATCGCGTCGGCGAGTTCGTCGCGTGCACCGGCGTAGCTGCCCTGCAGACCCTCGGCGATGCGCGCCGAGAAGAGGCCGCCACGCTGCAGTTCCGGGATGCGCGTGAGCGCGAGGCGCTTGGCGGCGAGGCAACCCTCCTCGCGCGCCAGGCGGTCGGCCAGCGGTGGCCGATCGAGACCGAGATAACGTACCAGGCGCTCTATCGTCAGTCCCTGCACGAGCAGCGTGAAGAGCACCGCGCCGGTGACCAGCGCGACGAAGGTCTGCGCCTCGGGAAACGCCGGCAGGCTGAGCACGATCGCCAGCGCCACGGCACCGCGCAGTCCGCCCCAGAACATCACGTGGCGGTAGGGCGCCCCGACCGGGTCGTTGCCCGGCAACCGGCCGAGCAGCGGTAGCAGCCCGTAGATCACCACGGCGCGCGCGAGCAGCATCGCAAGCACCGCCAACAGCAGCAGGTCCAGCGCGCCGCCGAGCGCGGCGAGATCCACGCGCAACCCGACCAGCAGGAAGATCAGCGCATTGGCGACGAACGCCATGTACTCCCAGAAATGCTCCAGGTAGCCGCGCACCGACGGCGAGATCTTGAGCCGGCCCCAACCGCCAAGCGTCATGCCTGCTGCCACGACCGCCATCACGCCGCTGACGTGAAACAGCTCCTCGGCGACCAGGAACGAGAGGTAGGCGAGAATCGTGGTCAGCGTGATCTCGACCGGCCCGTCACCGTGGCACAGCCCGAGCACCCAGCCGCACAGCAGCGCGGCGCCCCAGCCGACCATCACCCCGCCGATGAAGACGACCACGAAGTCGACCAGGCCACCGAACACCGTGCCGGCGTCGACCGCGCTCGCCGTCATCACCCCGACCAGGATCCCGGCCAGCACCAGCGAGGTGGCATCGTTGAACAGGCTCTCGCCCTCGACCAGCACCGTCAGTCGCTGCGGTGCGCCGAGCTGGCGGAACAGCGCGACCACCGCAACCGGGTCGGTGGCGCTGAGGATGGCACCGAGCAGCAGCGCGGCCACCAGGCCAAATGGTGTCGTCGCCGCCAGCAACCCGCCGATGATGGCCGTCGACAGCAGCAGCCCGGGGACGGCGAGGGTCAGGATCGGTCCGAGGTTGCGGCGTACCAGACGCGCGTCGAGGTTGAACGCCGACTCGAAGATCAGCGTGGGCAGGAACACGAACAGGATCACATCGGGCGAAATGTCGTGCTCGGCCAACGGCCTGAGCACTTCCGGGCCGTGGTCGGCGAGCAGGCCAAGCAGCACGCCGACGACCACCAGCAGCACCGTGAACGGCAGCCGCCAGCGACGGCTCAGGGCCAGCGTGAACGCCGAGACCAGCAGCAGGACGACGACGGTGGTGACCAGGTCGGCCACGGGAGAAACGGCGTGCATGGGCTCCCTCCCAGCCGCGCTGTGCGCGTACTCAGTCTAGTCGCGTGTGGCGAGCGCGGTGCGCGTCAGCTCCTCACGCAGGTCGTGCATGACGTGACCGATGCTGCCTTCTGCGTGCGGCTCGACGCGCTCGACGCGCCCGTCGTCGCGGAGACGGTAGAAGTGGCCCGCGGCCTCGTCGAGCAATGGCAGGTACTGACCGGAGACGTCCTCGAACAGGCGCACGCGGCAGATCACCGCGCCGCGCGCCGCGTCGGGTGAGTCGGCGAGGGAGAGCATGCCGTCCTGTTCCTGGATCACATGCGCGCCCTGCGGGTCGACGAAGGCCACGAAATAGCGGCCACGCTCCTTGTGGTAGTAGTCGGCGCACATCGGCCAGACAGCGTCGCCGACCTGCTCGTGGATCCGGCCCTCGCGGATGCAGAAGGTCTTGTCGACCTTCGACAGGATCCACGCCGAGGTCATGCGATCGGGACTGTGGGTGAGTAGCGTGCGCGCCGGGTCGAGCGCGGTGCGCACCAGCTGGTCGTAGCCGGTATGCACCACGCTGCGCGGACCGGAGACGTCGTGCACCGAGACCCCCTCGGCGAAGGTCGCGAGCGCCTCGTCGTAGCGCCGCTCGCTCCAGGTGCGCTCGATGAACTCGTTGATGTCGCCGAAGATCACGCCGGCCGCGGCGAACGCCTCGGGCTCCAGGTCGTGACTCGGCGTGCGCCGGTCGTCCACCAGTGCCTTCCAGAGGTCGAGGTCGTGGTTGGTGTCGGACGGGAACACCAGCGTTTCGCTACCGTGACGCACGCGCAGGCCGACGGTCGGCAGACCGTGCCAGACCGGTGCGTTGATCGCCTCGATGGTGAACCCCTCCGGGCCGGTGTAGATGCGCGGTTCGGATTCGTAGAAGGTCGGGTCGCTGAACGCGTAGTAGGCGATCGGCTCGACCCAGGCGCCGCTGTCGGGGTCACGGAACAGCAGCCGCACCCGCCCGGTGGCCGGGTTGACGACCGCCTTGGCCAGGCCCGGGTCGACCGGTTCACCGCTGGCGTCGACCACGCCGATGCCGCCACCCGACGGGCGCGTGTCGACGATCCGGTACTTCGCGCGCGGTCCGATCGGGATGCGGTTGTAGTAGTCGTCGATCGGCAGGTCGACGATGCGCCGCGCATCGGGTGACAGGCTGATGTCGAGCGACGGCCCGGAGGCCTGTTCGAGCTCGGCCTGGACGTCGTCGGAAGTCAGCAGCGTCAGCGGCTCGGGGTAGTCGGGCGCATATCGGTAGAACAGCGCCATGTCGGTGAACCAGCGCTTGTGATCGTCGTGACAGTGGGTCACGAACAGGCCACGGACGTCCTTCAGCGCACGGCCGCCGATCAGCTGGAACATCGGCGCACCGCAGTCGATCAGCAGCTTCGAGCCGCCGATCTCGAGCAGGTAGCTGATGCTCTTGCCCATGCGCGAGAACGGCCCCGAATCGCCGAGGATGCGCACCCTGATCTCATCGGCCATGCGTGAACCCCCTCCCGCGCCGTGAGCGATTGCCTTTAGTTAATAGTCGCCCGCGGCGCGACGCGCCAATTTCCTTGCCTTTCGTCAACCTGCCGGCCTAGGGTAGCTGACCCGCAACCCACGGCCCACGACCATGCCCGAGCACGCCGACCCGGTCGCCCAGCTGCGCCGCGACCTCACCTTCGAGGCCGACCTGCCCGGCGGCCACTACCGCTTCGCCACCACCTGGGGCCTGTTCTCACCGCGCGGCGTCGACGACGGCTCGAAGCTGCTGCTGCGCCACCTCGAGGTGGCGCCGGACGCCGACTGCCTCGACCTCGGCTGCGGCTACGGCGTGCTCGGCGTGGTCCTGGCACGCCTGGCCCCACGGGGCCACACCACGCTGGTCGACAAGGACTTCGTCGCCGTCGACTACGCACGGCGCAACCTCGCGCTGAACGGCCTGGACAATGGCGAAGCGCTGCTCAGCAACGGCTTCGACGCGATCCGCGAGCGCCGCTTCGACGTGATCGTCGCCAACCTGCCGGCCAAGGTCGGCAAGGAGCTGCTGACCATCTACCTGCACGACGCGCTGGCCACGCTGCGGCCCGGCGGCGCGTTGTGGATGGTCACCGTCACCGGCCTGCGCCGCTTCATCGAGCGCATGTCCAAGGAGGTGCTCGGCGACTACGACAAGGTCAAACAGGGCCCACACTACACCGTGGCGGTAGCGCGCAAGACCGGCTGACGACCTTCACGCCCCGAGACCGGCCTCGAGCTCGCGGCCCCACGCCTCGAGCGCGTCGAGCACCGCGCTGGCGCCCGACTCCCCGGCCCGCGCTGCGCGCAGCTCTTCGATGCGCGCGTAGTAGCTCTCCAGCGTGCGTCCCCGCGCCGCCTCCGGGTCGGTCAGGCGCGACGCGCGGTACGCCTGCCAGCGACCCCGCGCCTGCGGGTCGAGCGTCTCCGGCCAGTTGCGCGCCCGGTAGCGGAACACCAGCTCTTCGAGGGCCGGGTCGTCGAAAGGCGGCAGCGGATCGCCCAGCTGCCCCAGCGGTCGCGAGCGCACCTCCGCGAGACGGTGACGGTCGGCATCGCTGGTGAAGCCCCCGGCGTAGAGCCGGTCGTCGGGATCGTCGGAAAGCACGCCGGCGACGGGCGCGAACGTCTCGGCCACGCGCGCGGTCAGGCCGGGTTGCGCAGCCAGCGCGTCACGGTGCCGCAGGCACCTGTTGACGTCGATCCCCAAACGCTCGGCATCCTGCGGGCGCAGCACCTTGAGCGGTGCGAGCACCGGGCAGCGGTTGACCCGCACCTTTTTGAACGGCAGGCGCGCGACGCCGTCGGGCAGGTGCTCGGCACGGCTGAACACTCGCGCGGCGATCTGCGTGGCGTCGAGCCCCTCGAGCGCGGCCGGATCCTCGCCCAGATCGTAGACAACCACGGCATTAGGGTCCGACTTCAGGCGCACGACCGGGGCGACCACGGCCAGGCAGGCGCGTGCCGCCGGGTAGCGCCCGGAGACGTGGACCAGCGGCGTCATGCCACGCAGGTCGAGCAGGTCGTTGACGGCCCGCTTGCGGCGCAGGCCGAACAGGTAGTCCCAGAGCCGCGGCTGGCGTTCGCGCAGCAGTCGCGCCAGCGCCAGCGTGGCGCGCACGTCGACGAGCGCGTCGTGCGCGCGACCGTGGTCGAGGCCGTTGGCCGCGGTCAGCTCCTCGAGCCTGAAGCTCGGCGTGCCGTCGTCACGGCGCGGCCACGCGATGCCATCGGGGCGCAGCGCGTGGACCGTCCGCACCAGGTCGATCAGGTCCCAGCGCGAGTTGCCGTCACGCCACTCGCGGGCATAGGGGTCGTGCAGGTTGCGGTACAGCGCGCGGCGCGTCACCTCGTCGTCGAAACGCAGCGTGTTGTAGCCGAGCGCGCAGGTACCGGGACGCGCCAGCTCGGCGAGGATGCGCTCGACGAATTCCGCCTCGCGCACGCCGTGCTCGCGGGCGTGCTGCGGCGTGATGCCGGTGATCAGGCACGCCTCGGGGGCCGGCAGCAGATCCTCGGCGGGACGGCAGTAGAGGGTCAGCGGCTCGCCGACCGGTTGCAGCTCGAGGTCGGTGCGCAGGCCGGCGAACTGCAGCGGCCGATCGCGGTCGAGGTCGATGCCGCTGGTCTCGTAGTCGTGCCAGTAGAAGGTT
>CBDTVS010000099.1:0-6389 GCA_965364245.1 uncultured Gammaproteobacteria bacterium
CCAGGCGAACTTATTGAACATCCAGACGAGAAAGAACTGCGCGGCGAGCGTCGCGACCGCCAGGTAGAAGCCCTTGATGCGCAGCGACGGCAGTCCGAACAACACGCCGACCGCCGCGGTGATCAGTCCCGACAGGATCACGATCACGATCAGGTTGAGATCAGGGTAGGCGGTGACCAGCTTGTAGGTCGAGTAAGCACCCACCGCCATGAAACCGCCGGTGCCGAGCGACACCTGGCCGCAGTAGCCGGTGAGGATGTTCAGGCCGATTGCAGCGAGCGCATAGGCGAGGAACGGCAGCATGACTGCGTTGGCGCCGTAGTCGTCGATCAGGAACGGCACGACGAAAATGGCGATCGCAATCACGCCGTAAATGAACCAGCGGTCCTGGGCGATCGGGAAGATCGCCTGGTCGGCCGTGTAGCTGGTCTTGAACTGCCCGGTTTCGCGGTAAAACACGTCGTCAGACCCTTTCGATGATCTTTTCGCCGAACAGGCCCTGCGGCCTGAACAGCAGGAACGCCAGCGCCAGCATGTAGGCGAACCAGTTCTCGATGGCACCGCCGACGTAGGGACCGAGGTAGATCTCGGCCAGCTTCTCGCCGACGCCGATGATCAGGCCACCGACGATCGCGCCGGGCACCGAGGTGAAGCCGCCGAGGATCAGCACCGGCAGCGCCTTGAGTGCGATCAGCGAGAGCGAGAACTGCACGCCGGACTTGCTGCCCCACATGATGCCGGCGACCAGCGCGACGAATCCGGCCACCGCCCAGACGATGACCCAGATGGTGCGCAGCGAGATGCCGACCGACAGCGCCGCCTGGTGGTCGTCCGCGACCGCGCGCAGGGCGCGGCCGATGCGCGTGTACTGGAAGAACAGCGCGAGCACGGCGACCATGACGGCCGCGGTAGCGGCAGCGAAAATCTCCAGCTTCTCAATGTACAGCCCGTAGGTGTCGAGCAGATAGTCGTGGGCACCCTGGGGAATACCAATGTCGAGCGGCTTGACGTCGGAGCCGAACAGGATGTCGCCGACTCCCTCGAGCACGTAGGCGAGACCGATGGTCGCCATGAACAGGATGATGCCCTCCTGGTTGACCAGGTGGCGCAGCACCAGTCGCTCGATCAGCCAGGCGACGATGATCATCACGGCAGCGGTGGCGAGGATCGCGATCGGCACCGGCAGCGTGAAGCCGAACAGCTGGTTGAACCAACCCTCGGGGGCGAGGAAGTCGTAGAGCGCCAGCGCGGCGAACAGCGCCATCACGCCCTGGGCGAAGTTGAAGATGCCCGAGGCCTTGAAGATCAGCACGAAGCCGAGCGCGACGAGTGAGTACATGACGCCGGCCATCAGGCCGCTGATCACGATCTCGGTAAAGAACAACCAGTCCATTTCGTCCTCCGGTCAGTCGTGGCTGACGCCGAGATAGGCGTCGATCACGTCCTGGTTGTTGCGCACCTCGTCGGGTGGCCCGTCGCCGATCTTCTTGCCGTAGTCGAGCACCACGACGTGATCGGAGATATCCATGACCACGCCCATGTCGTGCTCGATCAGCACGATGGTGGTACCGAACTCGTCGTTGACGTCGAGGATGTAGCGGCTCATGTCCTGCTTTTCCTCGAGGTTCATGCCGGCCATCGGTTCGTCGAGCAGCAGCATGCTCGGCTCGGCGGCCAGTGCACGACCGAGCTCGACGCGCTTCTGCAGGCCGTACGGCAGCTTGCCGACCGGGGTCTTGCGGATGTGCTCGATCTCGAGGAAGTCGATGATCTGCTCGACGCGCTCGCGGTGTGCGAGCTCCTCTTTCAGCGCCGGACCGACCCGCAGCGCCTGCCACAACAGGCCGCTCTTCATGATGGTGTTGCGCCCGGTCATGATGTTGTCGAGCGTGCTCATGCCCTTGAACAGCGCGATGTTCTGGAACGTGCGCGCGATGCCCTGGCGCGCCGCCTCGTGCGGCTTCATCTGCTTGCGGGTCACACCGCGGTAGGTGATCAGGCCTTCCTGCGGATGGTAGAAGCCGTTGATCACGTTGAGCATCGAGCTCTTGCCCGCGCCGTTCGGGCCGATGATCGACAGCACCTGGTGCTCACGGACCTGGAAGCTGATGTCGGAGAGCGCGCGTACGCCGCCGAACGAAAGGCTGATGTTGTCTACGGCGAGGACGACGTCGCCGATCTTCTTGCCGTGGCTCATCTGTTCAGCAGTCTCCATCAGGCGGCCGTGGCCTGCGCCGGGGTGACGCCAGCGTCACGGATCGCGAGGTCGGCGACGATCTTGCCCTTGCGGCCATCCTCGAAGGTGACCTCGGCCTCGACATGCACCTCGTCGCGCCCGTCATAGAGCGCCTCGATCAGGTCGCCATAGCGCTCGGCGATGATCCGCCGGCGCACCTTGCGCGTGCGCGTAAGCTCGCCGTCGTCGGCGTCGAGCTCCTTGTGCAGGATCAGGAAGCGGTGGATCTGCGAGCCCGACAGGTGCGGGTCATCGACGAGGTCGGCGTTGACCTTCTCCACGCACGTCTGGATCTGGTCGTAGACCTCCTGGCGCCCGGCAAGGTCGGTGTAACCGGAGTAGGCGATGCCCTGGCGCTCGGCCCAGTTGCCCACCGCCTCCAGGTCGATATTGATGAACGCGGCAACGAAGTCGCGCTCGTGGCCGAAGGTCACGACCTCCTTGATCTGCGGGAAGAACTTGAGCTTGTTCTCGAGGAACTTGGGCGCGAACATCGAACCGTCGTTGAGCTTGCCGACGTCCTTGGCGCGGTCGATGATGCGCAGGTGGCCGTCATCGCCGAAGTAGCCGGCGTCACCGGTCATCACCCAGCCGTCGGGCGTCTTGGTCTCGGCGGTCGCCTCATCGTTCTTGTGGTAGCGCACGAACACGCCCGGGCTGCGGTAGAGCACCTCGCCGTTGTCCGCGATCTTGACCTCGACGCCAGGGGCCGGCACGCCGACGGTATCCGGCTTCACCTGGCCATCGGGGTGCATGGTGATGAACACCGAGGCCTCGGTCTGGCCGTAGAGCTGCTTGATGTTCATGCCGAGGCCGCGATAGAAGTCGAAGATCTCGGGGCCGATCGCCTCACCCGCGGTGTAGGCGACACGCACCTTCGAGAAGCCGAGCACGTTCTTCAGCGGGCCGTAGACCAGCAGCGAACCGAGGAAGTACTCGAAGCGCTCCCACGCACTGACCGTCTCGCCCTCGAGCATGCGCACCCCGACCCGTCGCGCGACATCGATGTAATGACGATAGAGCCACTGCTTCATCGGGCTCGCGTCCTCGATACGGATGCTGACGCTGGTGAGCAGGTTCTCGAAGATCGCCGGCGGCGCGAAGAAGTAGCTCGGACCGATCTCGCGCATGTCGGTCATGACCGTGTCGCTGCTCTCCGGGCAGTTGATGCAGAAGCCGCAGACGTAGGCCTGGGCCAGCGAGAAGATGCAGTCGCCGACCCACGCCATCGGCAGGTAGGAGACCATCTCCTCGTCCGCGGTCAGGCCGTCGAACTCGGCGGCGTTGCGCGCGGTGATGATCAGGTTGTCGTGGCTGAGCTCGACACCCTTGGGCCGGCCGGTGGTGCCGGAGGTGTAGAGCATGATCCCGATGTCGCCGCCCGCGGCATCGGCGATGCGCTTGTCGAGTTCACCAGGGTGATCGCGGTTCCAGTCGCGTCCACGCTGCTGAACGTCGGCGAGTGAGTACAGGAACGGCTGCTCGTAGTCACGCAGGCCACGCGTCTCCTCGTAGACGATGTGCTGCAGCGACTCGCAGCCCTCCATGACCTCGAGCATCTTGTCGACCTGCTCCTGGTCCTCGACGACGGCGAAGCGGATGCCGGCGTGATCGAAGATGTACTGCATCTCCTCGGCGACGGAATCCTGGTAGACCGGCACCGGTACGCCACCCGCCATCTGGGCGGCGACCATCGACCAGTAGAGCTGCGGTCGGTTGTCACCGACGATCGCCAGCTTGTCGCCGGGCTCGAAGCCGAGCGCCGCGAAGCCGCCCGCCAGGGCCATGACCTCGTCGCGCACCTGGCTCCAGGTCCAGGTCTGCCAGATGCCGAAATCCTTCTCGCGAATCGCGGCATGCTGGCCGCGCACCTGCGCATGGTGCAGCAGCAACTTGGGGATGGTGTCGAACTGGGGCGAACCGGTCGCCGCCTCGGCGTTGGCAGACATCGCTGGCCTTGTTCCTCTGGTGATCATCCTGGCCGTGGCCAGGCGTGGCAATCTTCTGTTTTATGCGCCACGCCCTCTCGCGAGGGTGGACGATTATCACTTTACGTTAACGTAAATACAACCGTGACGCATGCGTCACCCTATGCGGGACGGGCAGCGTCCGGGAGGTGCACAGTAGTACGCTCCGGAAAGCGCGGTCAACATGGAAACCCGAAGATAATTCATAAGTTAGGCGTTACCATCTTGCTGCAATGCAGCATCCGGTCGCGTGGCGCCTCCTGCCACGCCGAGCTGCGGGTGAGCCTCTGCTAGGCTTGAGCCGATGAACTCACCACCCCCTCATCAGACGCCCCCAATCCGTCCCGCCGTGGTCACCGTGGGTGATGAACTGCTCTACGGAGAGCGGGAGAACGGCAACCAGCGCTGGCTCCTGGCCCGCCTGCAGGAACTTGGGCAGCCCGCCGAGCTGGCGCTCAGCCTGCCCGACGATCTCGGCGCCATCGCCCACTGGATCGCGGCCCTGGTCGAGCGCGGCTGCGCGCCGATCCTCGTTTCCGGCGGCATCGGCGGCACCCACGACGATTGCACACGGCAGGCGGTTGCCGCCGGGCTGGGTCTCGGGCTGGAGTTGCATCCGGAATGCGACGCCATCCTGGCGGCCCACTATGGCGAGCGCTATACCGCCCAGCGACGGCGCATGGCCGAGCTGCCCGCCGGCTGCGCGCTGCTGCCCAATCCGGGCGGCGCGCCCGGCTTTCGTTGCGGCATGGTATTCGGCTTCCCCGGCTTCCCAGACATGCTGCGACCCATGGCCGAAGCGGTGCTCGCCGAGGTCCTGCCACTCGGGGATCGCATCTACGACCCGGCTGAGGTGGCGCGGATCTTCTACCAGCACTTCAGCGACAGCTACGAGCAGCTCGCCTTCGTTTCCGAGCGCATCCACCTGTCGCCGGCCTCTGGCGCCGCCGCTCTGGGCGCCCGGTCCCAGGTCGAGGGAATCAACATGCCGCTGTTCGACTGGTCCGCCTACTGGTCAGGGCCCGAGGCGCTGCTCTCGAGCATCGCCTATCTACGGGTCGGGCTGATGTCCAACTGGGTCTCGCTGCACGAGACCGGGCACCAGTGGGGTTTTCGTTGGGACCTGTTCGACGTCGCCGGAGTCGCGCCGCGAGGCGAGCGGGCCTGCGACGGCACGGCCCACGCGCCGCTGCTCGCCGATCAGGTTAGCTTCATGAGCCACTGCCTCAACATCAACGACGACCGCCATCCCAACTTGCGGATCGTGCGCCAGGGAGAGCACTGGGTGCTGGCCGCACCCGAGCGGCCGCTCGCCTACCACCCGTTGCAGCTCTACGCCATGGGCCTGCTGCCGGCCAAGGACGTGCCGCCGCTGTGGCTGCGGCTCGAGCAGGATCGGCCGCGGCCGCTCAGGCCGGGGGCCCGGGTGGGCGGAGAGTTCGTCGAGGTGACCATCGACGAGATCGTCGCCCGCTACGGCGAGCGCCGCGGGCCGGTGGCGCCCAGCGTGCTGCGCCGGGCGGTCATCGTCGTGTCTCCCGAGCGGCTGCTCTCGCCACGCGACCTTTCCTGGTTCAATTTCTTCGCCCGGCGCATCTCGGACCCGGACGTCACCGGCATCGAGGATCTCGACCTGACTCCGTCGATGGAGATGGCCACTCGCGGCCGTGTCGACCTGCGGACCGAGATCAAGCCGCGCCGCGGCCGGCAGGTCATCGGCGAGTTCCCGGTCTCCTATCCCCGGATCGGCAGGCGGGACCTGGTCGGTGTGCGTTTCGACCAGCCCCTGGCGACCCGCTACCGGGTCGGCCGCGAGACGGTGGTCTCGGGCCGGGTGGAGGTGGCGCGGGCGCACGCGGAGGTGCGCATTCGCCTGGGGTCACGCGTCTACAGCGGTGCAATCCACGCCGATCGGCGCTTCTCGGTGAGCATCGCGCCGCAAGCGACCGATCGCGGGCCGCAGCCCATGGTCGTCGCTCTGGGCAAACCGCACCGCCTGCTGGGCAGCGTCGCGCCGGTGCAGGTGGAGTGAGCCGCGTCTCCCGCGGCTAGTCGAAGACCACCGTCTTGTTCTGGTAGACCAGCACCCGGTCCTCGAGATGGGCTCGAACCGCCGCCGCCAGCACGGTGCGCTCGACGTCGCGGCCCTTGCGGGTCAGGTCGGCCACCGAGTCGCGGTGCGAGGC
>CBDTVS010000100.1:0-6385 GCA_965364245.1 uncultured Gammaproteobacteria bacterium
CGTCTCGCCGAACTCGCCGAGCATCACGTTGTCGGTCTTGATGTCGCGGTGGATGACGTCGCGGCTATGGGCGTAGGCGATGGCGTGACACAGGCCCACGACGTGAGACAGCAGCCCCAGCCGATCGCCGAGCCGACGTCGCGCTTGTTGAGCACCACGTGCCCGATCAGCGCGAGCGCTACCGTGCGCTCGATCAGCGCCAGCGCAGCGAGCCAGAATCCATCCATGCCGTTCTCCAGTACGCGCGCCGTGCCGAACCGGCTACAACGGCAGCTTGACCGTGCGCAGCGTGACCAGCATGAACTGGTCGCGGTCGAGTGTCCCCTCGGTATCGAGCTGCACGGCGAGCTCCTCGATCATCGCCCGGTTGTCGGGGGCGTCGAGCAGGTCGAGCAGCCGGCAGCGGGCGAACGCGTGCAGCGTCTCACGCTGGCGCCCGCTGTCGCAGAGTCGCGCGAGGATCGCGTCGGCGATGGCCTCGGCCTCACCGGCGTCATCCGGCGCGCCGAGGTAGCGCTCCACGGCAACCCCACCGGCCAGCGCCACCTCGGCGCGCTTCAGCGCCGTGAGGAACTGGCGCTCCAGATCGAGCCGCTCGAGGTCGAGGCCGTAACGCAGCGTATCGAGCAGTTCGTGACCGCTCTCGGCCGGCTCGAGCTGCAGGCCGTTGACGCGCAGGCCGTGCAGGTGGGCGACGACGGCCAGCGCCGCCTCGCGCAGCGCGGTCGGGCTGGCGATCGCGTCGCTCACCGGCGCGGCTCCATGCATGGTCTGATGGCGTGTTGCATCGCTCGCGATTGTAGCGTGCGCTTGGTGCCGGCCCGGCCATGGGCTAGCTTTAGCCGGACGGACCCGGTCCCCGCCAGCCACTCACGGAAGCAAACATGCCCCTCGACCTCGACCTGTTGCTGCCCGCGGACGATCCGGCCACCGCCCGTGCCAGGCTCGCGCGGCTGAGCTTCTCGATGCAGCTGGCCGCGACCCTCGCGGACCTGGCCCACGACCTGCGCAGTCCGCTGCACGGGCTGACGATGGCCGTGTCGCTGCTCGAGCAGGGCGCGGATCAGGCGGAGGTGCGCGACTCGGCCAACCGCCTGATGCAGGGCGCCACCGACCGCGTCGAGTTGCTGCTCGGCAGCCTCGACTTCCCCGATTTCAGCGAGCGCGAGCCGCGGCCGCTGGTGCTCGGCGAACTGGTCGAACGCACGCTGAACCTGTGGCCGCTGCGACCACTCACGAAGCGGCGCCCGGTGGCGGTCGACCTGCCCGCGTCGCTGCCGGCCGTGCGTGCGAGCGACGCGGCGCTGCGCACCGCGTTGCTGCAGCTGCTGCTGAACGCCTGCGAGGCGCAGGGCGAGGTCGACGATGACACGCCGGTGGAGCTCAGCGCGGCCGTCGTGGGGGTGCAGGTCGTGCTCGGCGTCCGCGATCACGGCCCGGGTTTCGTCGGGGTGAGCATCGACGAGGCATTCCGGCCCGGCGTGTCGACGCGCTCGCGCGACACCCATCTCGGCGTCGGTCTCGGCCTCGCGCGCGAGTTGCTGAGCGAGATCGGTGGAACCTTGGAGATCATCCCCGCAGACGGGGGGGCGGGCGTGGTCGCGCGGCTGGGGGTGCCGGCGCTGGTCTGAGCTCAGGCGTTGCCCGGGGGGTGGGCTAAAGCGTCGTCCAGTGCACGCAGCAGCTTGTCGCCGTCGATCGGCTTGCGCAGCACCTCGCAGTAGGCCATGCGCGTCTCGCGGATGCGCGCCTCGGAGGTGTCGCCGGTCATGAACACCACCGGCACCTCCTTGTCGAGCAGCGTGCGCACGCGCTGCACCACCTGGGCGCCGTTCTCGCGGCCCGGCAGGCGGAAGTCGGAGAGGATCAGGTCGGGTGCGTCGTCCCGGTCGCCGAGACTGGCGTAGGCCTCCTCGCCACTGCCGGCGGTGCGCACCTCGAAGCCCTTGAGCTTGAGGATCAGCGCGGTCGCCTCGCGCACGTCGGGGTCGTCCTCGATGAACAGCACCCGCGCCCCGGCGGAGACACTCTTGCCCTGGCCGCGATACACCAGCCGCTCGGCGTCGTACGCCTCGGCCAGTGGCACCTCGACCGAGAACACCGAGCCGTGTCCTGGCCAGGAGCGCACGCTGACCGGATGGTCGAGCAGCGTCGCCAGGCGCCGAACGATCGAAAGGCCGAGACCGAGGCCGTGCTTGCGCTGGCGCGCCTCGTTGCCGAGCTGCACGTACTCGTCGAAGATCGCCTCGCGCGCCTCTTCCGGGATGCCAGGCCCGCTGTCCCACACCTCGATGCGCACGCGGTCACCGTGGCGGCGGCAGCCGACCAGCACGCGGCCCGTCTCGGTGTAGCGAACCGCGTTGGCGAGCAGGTTGCCGACCACGCGACCCAGCAGGCCACGATCCGAGCGGATCGCGAGCCGGGTCGGCACATGGCGAACGACCAGGCCCTTCTCGGTGGCGAGCGGTTCGATCTGCCCGACGAGGTCCTCCAGCAGCTCCTCGACCGCGAAGTCGCCGAGGCTCGGCTGCACCTGATTCATGTCCAGGCGCGCGACGTCGAGCAGGGTGTCGAGGATGTCGGTCAGACCGTTGACCGCGTGGTTCATCTTGCGCGCGAGCGCGGTGCGCAGCAGCTCGTCGTCGGACGCGCTGCCGAGCGCGGTCAGGTGCATGCGCAGCGCCTGCAGTGGCTGGCGCAGGTCATGACTGGCAGCGGCGAGGAAGCGGGACTTGGTCTCGTTGGCGCGCTCGGCGGCCTCCTTGGCCACGCGTAACGCAGTTTCGACCTGCTTGCGCGCCGAGATGTCGCGGATCGCCGCGGTCACATACTGCCCCTCGCGGGTGGTGATCGGGCTGAGGCTGATCTCGACGGGGAGCTCGCGTCCTTCGGGGCCCTCGGCCCAGAGTTCCATGCCGGTGCCCATCGGGCGCGGGTTCGGGTTGGCCATGAAGGCGCGACGGTGGGCGACGTGGTACTGGCGCAGACGCTCTGGCAGCAGTACCTCGACCGGCTGGCCGACGAGCGTCTCCGACGTCTTGCCGAACATCCTGAAGGCCTGCGCGTTGGCGAGGCGGATGATGCCGTCGGCGTCGATCACGACCATCGCGTCGGGCGCGGTCTCGAGGAAGTCGCGATAGGTGTTGAGGTCGATCGGCGGCACCTGGGCTCTCCCTGCTCGGGCGAATACTTGAGTGATTTACTAAAGTAAGAGATCAGGGCCACCGTTGTCTACTGTCCTCGGGGACGATCCGATGGGCGGCCACTGGAGGCCGATGGAGGGCCGTGGTAGGATCAGCCGCCCTGTGAGACGCGGCGTGACGCCCGGTCGTCAATGCAGTAATGCATTGAATTTAAACGGCTAATAATCTGCGTCCCGGCGCCTCCCAGGGGTTGGTTCGACGGTGACCCGCGCCGGTCCCCTCGCAACGCAAAGCTGTGAACCCCGTCAGGCCCGGAAGGGAGCAGCGGCAGCAGTGGTCGCGGGTGCCGGGGTGTGGCTGGTGCGGGTCGCCACCATCTCCAGAGTCCGCGGCGGAGTGCCCCGATGAGCTACCAGGTCCTGGCCCGCAAGTGGCGCCCGCGCAGCTTCGCCGAGCTGGTCGGCCAGGAGCACGTGGTCCAGGCGCTGGTCAACGCGCTGACACAGGGCCGCCTGCACCACGCCTACCTGTTCACCGGCACGCGCGGCGTCGGCAAGACCACCGTCGCGCGCATCCTCGCCAAGGCGCTGAACTGCGAGACGGGGGTCAGCGCCGAGCCGTGCGGAACCTGCGGCAGCTGCCAGGAGCTCGACGGCGGACGCTTCATCGACCTGATCGAGGTCGACGCCGCGTCGCGCACCAAGGTCGAGGAGACCCGCGAGCTGCTCGAGAACGTGCAGTACACGCCGACCCGTGGCCGCTACAAGGTGTACCTCATCGACGAGGTGCACATGTTCTCGAACCACAGCTTCAACGCGCTGCTCAAGACCCTCGAGGAGCCGCCGCCGCACGTGAAGTTCCTGCTGGCCACCACCGACCCGCAGAAGCTGCCGGTGACCATCCTGTCGCGCTGCCTGCAGTTCAACCTCAAGCGCCTGCCGCTCGAGCGCATCGTCGGCCAGTTCCGGCGCATCCTCGACGACGAGAAGACCGAATACGAGGTGCCGGCGCTCGAGCACCTCGGCCGCGCTGCCGACGGCTCGATGCGCGACGGCCTGAGCCTGCTCGACCAGGCGATCGCCTTCGGCGCCGGGCGCGTCAGCGAGGACGAGGTGCGCGCGATGCTTGGCGACATCGGCCTGGATCAGGCGGCGCCGCTGCTCGAGGCGCTCGCCGACGGCGACGCCGCCGCGCTGCTCGCTGCATTTGCCAAGCTCGTCGAACGCGCCCCCGACTACGAGGCGCTGCTCGAGGCGCTGCTGCGCCTGCTGCATCGCGTGGCCGTGGTCCAGGTCGAGCCCGGCGCGGACGACCCCGAGGCGGGCGACCACGCGCTGGTCGCCGAGCTGGCCGAACGGCTGCCGGCCGAGGACGTGCAGCTCTATTACCAGGTGGCTCTGCTCGGCCGGCGCGATCTCGACCTCGCACCCGACCCGCGACGCGGTTGCGAGATGACGCTGCTCAGGATGCACGCTTTCCGCCCCGACGCAGTTACGGCCCCGGCGCCCGCTGGCGCGGCGCCCGCACCGGCCAGGCGCGCACCGGCCAAGTCTACTGATACCAGGCCGGCAGCACGCCCCGCGGCCAAGCGGGCCGCGCCTCCGCCGGCCGCGTCCGTGGACGGCGATCCCTGGCACACCCGGGTCGCCCAACTCGATCTCGGTGGCATGGCGCGCCAGCTCGCCAATCACTGCACGGTGGTGCGCGAGAGCGACGATCAGGTGGTGCTACGCCTCGAGCCCGCCAGCGAGCAGCTGCGCACGCAGCGCAGCGAGCAGGCGCTGGAGAAGGCGCTCGGCGAGTCGCTCGGCCGCGACGTGAGCCTGGTCATCGAAGTGGGTGCGGTCGAGACGGAGACGCCGGCCGCGCGCGAGTCACGCGAGACCAGCGAGCGCCAGCAGGCGGCCGAGCAGTCGATCGCCAGCGACCCGCACGTGCAGGCGCTGCGCGATGCGTTCGGCGCCGAGGTCGAGCCCGGGTCGGTGCGGCCACGTTGAAGCGCACGAGATTGTGAAACCTGTGGGTCGGACTTCAGTCCGACATCGCAGAGGGTGGAGTTGAATCGTCGGACAGAAGTCCGACCTACAATGCCTGGCGGTATTCGAGCCAACAGACAGCCAACACGGAGCACGCGATGAAGGGCGGACTTGGCAACCTGATGAAGCAGGCGCAGCAGATGCAGGCCAACCTGCAGAAGGCGCAGGAGGAGATCGCGCAGGTCGAGGTGACCGGCGAGGCGGGTGGCGGCATGGTCAGCGTGACCATGAACGGACGCCACGAGGCGCGTCGCGTCAGCATCGATCCGGCCCTGTTCGAGGAGGGCGATCGCGAGATGATCGAGGACCTGGTCGCCGCCGCGGTCAACGACGCCGCACGCAAGGTCGAGCAGGCGACCCAGGAGAAGATGGCCGGCGTCGCCGGTGGCATGAACCTGCCGCCGGGCATGAAGCTGCCGTTCTGATGGCCGGCGGCCTGTCGCCGCTGATCGCCGGGCTGATCGAGGCGCTGCGCTGCCTGCCCGGCGTCGGTCCGAAGTCGGCGCAACGCATGGCGTTCCACCTGCTCGAGCGGGAGCGTGACGGCGGGCGCCGCCTGGTCGAGGCGCTGACCGAGGCGCTGGAGAAGGTCGGCCACTGCGACACCTGTCGCACGCTCAGCGAGAACGCCACCTGCGCCATCTGCGCCGACCCGCGTCGCGATGCCAGCCAGCTCTGCGTGCTCGAGACCCCGGCCGACGTGCTCTCCATCGAGCAGGCCGCCGGCTTCCGCGGCCGCTACTTCGTGCTGATGGGCCACCTGTCGCCCCTCGACGGCATCGGCCCGGACGAACTCGGCCTCGACCTGCTCGACGCGCGGCTCGGTGAGGGCGCGGTGCAGGAGGTGATCCTGGCCACCAACACCACCGTCGAGGGTGAGGCAACCGCGCAGTACATCGCCGACCTGGCCCACGCCCACGGCGTGCGCGCCACGCGCCTTGCGCACGGTATTCCGCTCGGCGGGGAGCTCGAATTCGTCGACAGCGGCACGCTGTCCCACGCCTTCGCCGGTCGTCGCGACCTGTGAGGTTAAGTGCGGGTATAGAGGCCACATAAATCATTTGAGGTCCGGCCTGTAGCACGGACCATGGGTGCGCTTGCCAGTCAAGACTGGTCGTTTCCTGGAAACGATGATCGCCGTGATGTCAGCACGACGACGATGCGGTTTTTGTCGCAAAAACGTGGCCTTACGCATGGGGGCATCTG
>CBDTVS010000101.1:0-6380 GCA_965364245.1 uncultured Gammaproteobacteria bacterium
GTTGCCGGAGAAGGGGAGGCGCTCGAACACGCGAGGTTCCCGGGTCAGCGGTCGTCGAACAGCTGCCAGCGCGGGCCGCTTGGCAGGGCCACGTCGATCGCCAGGCGCTGTTCGCTCCAGCCGTGCACGGTGTCGCGCGCCTCGACGATCAGCGTGCTGGTGCCAGCCGGCAGCGCGAACGCGGGTCCGCTGCGCGTGAACGGCTGCTCGTTGACGTGGGGGTGGTAGAGGGTGCGGTGGCTCAGCACCTCGCCGTCTGCGGTGGTGACCCGCCAGGCGTCGGCGTAGTGTTCCCAGCCGGTGTCGGCATGGCGCAGGGTTACCGTCGGTTGCCACTGGCCGGCATCGCGGCGCAACTCGGCGAAGACGATCTCGACCCCGCCGGCGAACAGCCACTGCGGAAACAGCAGCAGCGGCAGCAGTACGGCGGCACAACGCGGGCGTGGCAGGGTGGGTCGCGGGTGAGGCATGCGCCTAGCGTGCCCCGGCGCCGCGCGGCTGGCAACCGGGCGAGCGGTTAAGATGCCCGCCTGGACAACCGGGAAGGGCGAACCGATGGGCATTCCGATGCCGGCGTCCCCAGCGTGCCACGGGCCGGTGGTCGCGACGCTGCGCGCTGAGCGGCGCCGGGGCGAACGATGAGTCGCGATACCGATCGCATCCCACAGGACGTCGCCTGCCTGGAGACCGAGCGCATGCCGGCGGTGCTGATGTCGCTGACCGGTTACCACTGCGAGGTGTGGCAGACGCGCGGGCTGCTGCGGCGCGGCGGCAAGCGTGTCGGGCTCGACCTGATCATCAAGTGCCACAAGGAGCCGTGCACGCTGCCGGAGGTGCGCCTGCTGGCGGCCGATTACCGGCGCCTGCGCGAGGCGCTCGGCGAAATCGTGCCGCGCGCGACCTTCGTCGCGACACGCATCGACGGCCGGCCGAACGTGGTCGTGCTCGCCGAGGTGGTGCGCCCCTGGTTCAACATCGCCAACCCGGCCAACGAGGACGAGGCGGTGCCGCTGCTGCGGCGCCTGCACGTCGCGCGCACCCAGCTCGGGCTCTTCGTCGACGCGGCGCGCGCCTGGCACGACTCGCCGGACATGCGCGTCATCGACCTGTGGGGTATCGACAACCTGGTGCTCGATCGCGACCAGCGGATCCGCTACATCGACAGCTTCCGGGTCTTCTTCTTCGCCGACATGCTGCACGTCCTCGCCCATCCCGACGAGGACCTGAAGGAGCGCATCGACCTGTCGCTGCGCCGCCTCGAGTACCTCGAGCACCTGCTCGCCGAGGCGCAGCCGCGGGAGTGACCCCCGTTCAGGGTGTCAGCCGTGTCACGGGGTCCTGGCGGTAGAAGGCGCACAGCTGGGCGTAAACCTCGGGCACCAGTTCCATGACCGCGTCGGGCGCGGTGAAGAAGTGCTCGCTCAGCACCGCGAAGAACTCCTCGGGCGCCTCGGCCGCGTAGGGATCGATCCAGGTCGGCCGCCCGGCGTCCACCTCGGCGCACAGCGCGTCGTAGGCGGCCTGGAAATCGTGCCGCCAGCGCGCGCCGTCCATCCCGGGATGCAGCGGTGGGCAGCCGTTGGTGTAGCCGTCGCGCTGATCGAGCTTGTGCGCGATCTCGTGGATCACCACGTTGCTGCCCTCGCCGTAGGGCTCGGCGCCGGGCGCCGCGTCGCGCCACGACAGGATCAGCGGGCCGGCTTCCCACGACTCGCCGATCCGTTCGTCACGCCCGCGGTGCACCACGCCATCCTGGTCGGCCTCCTCGAGGTCGACGACGAACGTGTCGGGGTACAGGATCACGCTGCGCCAGCCGTCCAGCCAGCGCGCGCCGAGTTCGAGGACCGGCAGACACGCCTGGGCCGCGATGGCCACGCGCATGGCGTCGTCGACCTCGAGGCCGTGTGCGCCACTGAACCGCTTGGCGTGAACGAACAGTGTCGCCAGCTCGCGCAGCCGGCCCAGCGCACCGGCGTCGAGGCCGTCGAGCAGCGGGAGGTCGGCGACGGTGGTGCGCCACGTGGCCTCGTCGAGGGGGTGGCGGGCGAGGATGCGTGCCTGGCGCCAGGCGCGCAGACGGGCAAAGGGGTTCACGGCATGCGGCGTGCCGCGTCGGCTCAGGCGGAGATGCCGCGCAGCTTCTCGAGGTGGCGCATGGTGTCGTCGCGCAGACGCTGTGCAATCCGGTCGAAACCGGGCGCCTTGCAGGTCACCACGTCGTAGAACTTGGACTCGATGATCGAGCTCTCGATCAGGCGCGCAGTCTTGACCGCCTCGTCGAGGCGCAGCTCGGAGTGCTCGGCGCGCTTGAGCGCGCGGCGCACGTCCGCGACCTCCTGGTCGATGATCTCGCTGTCGAACTCGCCGATGCCCTCGAGGTGGTGGCCGGCGTCGAGCATCTTGCGGATGGCTCCCAGCGCACCGGCGTGAGTCTGCTCCTCGCGCGCCAGCTGGCGCCACGCCGGACCCTGCTCGGGGAAGCGGATGGCGTAACGCTTGTAGAGATCCCCGACCAACTCCTCCCACTCGATCAGGCGATCGACGATGCGGCGCTGGGCGGTGCTGAGCTTGTCGCTGATGGACATCGGGTCACGGGCACGGTTGGCGAGGCGCCACGATAGCGCAACGTCGCGAGCGCTGCCAAGCCTACGTTGCACGGCCCCCGCGCTCGGCTACGCTGAGACGTACGCAGTTCACGGGGAGCGGGCATGCACGGGCGCGTCCTGATCGTTGCGGGTTCCGATTCAGGCGGCGGCGCCGGCATCCAGGCCGACATCAAGACCGTGACCGCCCTCGGCGGTTACGCGGCCACCGCCATCACGGCATTGACCGCGCAGAACACCGTCGGCGTGCACGGCGTGGTCGGCGTCGAGCCAGGGTTCATCGTCGCGCAGATGCGCGCGGTGCTCGACGACCTCGGCGCCGACTGCATCAAGACCGGCATGTTGCACAGCGTGGCGGTGATCGAGGCGGTGGCCGACGAGCTCGCGCGGCATCACGACATCCCGCTGGTGGTCGACCCGGTGATGTTCGCCAAGGGCGGCGACCGGTTGCTCGAGGAGGACGCGGCCGACTGCCTGCGCGAGAGGCTGCTGCCCCTGGCCGACGTGCTCACCCCGAACCTGCCCGAGGCGGCGCGCCTCGCCGGCATGAGCGTCGACGACCCGAGCGCCATGGTCGCCGCCGGGCTCTGCCTGGTCGACCACGGTGCCCGGGCGGTCGCCATCAAGGGCGGCCACCTCGGCGGTGAGCGCATCGTCGACCTGCTGATCGCCGGTGAGCACGTCGAGCGCGCCGAGAGCGTGCGGCTGGCGACCACCAGCGTGCACGGCAGCGGCTGCACCTTCGCCTCGGCACTCGCCACCGGGCTCGCGCAGGGTCTCGAGCTGCGCACCGCCTTCCACCGTGCACGGCTCTACGTCCACGAGGCGATTCGCAACGCCCCCGGGCTCGGCAGGGGCCACGGCCCGCTCGACCACGGTCACGCCATCCCGGCCTACCATCTGTGAGCCTGCCACCGGAGGTCGACGACGGTCCGCTGCAGAAGCGGCCGCCCCCGCCGCCCGAACCGACCACCCCGGGCCGCTGGCGCGTGCGTGCGGTCAGCTCGCTGCTGTTCGCGCTGCCGGCACTCGCGGTCGGCGGCTACGGCCTGCTGCAGCTGCTCACCGGCGAGGCCGTGACCGTGCTGCCAAACCGTCCCGCCCTCACCGGCCGCGACGCGGTCGAGGCGGTGGCGATCTACCTGCTGCTCGGCGGCGGCCTGCTGGCCTGGGGACTCTACGCGCTGCGTCGGGCCCGGGGCTGATCCGGCTCAGGGTGCGAGCAGCGCCTCGAGGTTGCCGTGCGCGAGGCGCGCGGCGACATCGGCCGGCAACCCGGCGAGGATCGTGCGCGCCTGGGTGGTGATCGCCGGCAGCGCCGGCCAGCGCGATGGCGCCCAGGTGTCGCTGGCCATCAGGAAACGGTCGGCGTGGCGCACCAGCACCTCGCGCCATGCCGGGTCGAGGGTCTCGCGGGTCAGGATGTTGCCGTAGCGGTAGGAGAGGTCGGCCATCAGGCCCGGATGCCGCGTGAGCACCGCGTCGACCGTGGTCACCGGCTCGCCGAGGCCGGCATGTGCCCACAGCACGCGCACCCCGGGCGCCGCGGCGACCAGCGCCTCGATGCCGGCGGCATCGGTATGGGCATGCAGGAACAGCCCACGTTCCCGGGCCAGGGCGATCAGTCGTGCCAGCTCCGGCGAACCGACGTCGGCGGCGTCGAGGTGGAATTCGCCGAGGCCCCGGTAGGCGTCGCTGGCCGCCAGCCGTGCCTCGACGTAGGCGACCACCGCGGGGTCCCGGTGCCAGCCGGCCATGTCGTCGCGGTCGCGGTAGGGACGCAGCACCGGGATCACGCGATCCGGCGCCAGGCGGTGGAGCGCCAGCGTGCCGTCGTCCGGGGTGCTCGAGACCAGCGCGCGAGTTATCCCGGCCGCGTCGAGCAGCGCCAGCGCACGCTCCGGGGGCACGCTGTCGTGGGCGTTGGCGCTGTAGTGGATATGCCCGTCGTGCAGCGGCTCGGCGGCGTGCGCGGCGGGCGCCGCGAGCAGCAGCAGGGCGAGGGTCGTGGTCCGGATCGGCTGGTTCATCGGGCGGCTCCATGCGCGGTGTCGCAGGTGCGGAAATGGCCCGCCGGATGGGCGGGTTTTTCCGCTCGCGCGATTCTGACAAAATACGCCCCCTTCATATTTCCGTCATCTACCCAGGATCAGCGTCATGCAGTCGTTCAGCCTCGAGTCTCACGGCATCACCGTCGGCCGCGTCCTGCGCAACACCGCCCCCGCCCTGCTCTACGAAGAGGCGCTGCGCAACGAACCCGGCACCGCCGTCTCGTCGACTGGGGCGCTGATCGCGCTCTCCGGCGCCAAGACCGGCCGCAGTCCCAAGGACAAGCGGGTGGTCGGCCACGAACAGGTACTCGACGACGTCTGGTGGGGCGACGTCAACGTCAACCTCGAGGACCGGGTGTTCGACATCTCCCGGCGCAGCGCGGTCGACTACCTCAACACCCGCGACCAGCTCTACGTGGTCGACGGCTACGCCGGCTGGGACGAGACGCACCGGGTCAAGGTGCGCATCATCTGCGAACGCGCCTACCACGCGCTGTTCATGCACAACATGCTGATCCGCCCGACCGCCGAGCAGCTGGCCGAGTTCGGCGAACCCGACTACGTCATCTACAACGCCGGCCGCCTCCCGGCCAATCCGGAGCTCGACGGCATCGACTCGACGACCAGCGTCAGCCTGTGCCTGGCGCGCGGCGAGTTCGTCATCCTCGGCACCGAGTACGCCGGCGAGATGAAGAAGGGCGTGTTCACGATCATGAACTACCTGATGCCGAAGAACGGCGTGCTGTCGATGCACTGCTCGGCCAACGAGGGCGCCGACGGCGATGTCAGCATCTTCTTCGGCCTCTCCGGCACCGGCAAGACGACCCTGTCGGCCGATCCGAACCGCAAGCTGATCGGTGACGACGAGCACTGCTGGACCGACGACGGCGTGTTCAACATCGAGGGCGGCTGCTACGCCAAGGTGATCGACCTCTCGGCCGAGGCCGAGCCCGACATCTACAACGCCATCCGCTTCGGCTCGGTGCTCGAGAACGTGGTCTACGACCCGGCCACCCACGCGGTCGATTACACCAACAGCTCGATCACCGAGAACACCCGCTGCTCCTACCCGGTCGAGTACATCGACAACGCCAAGATCCCCGGCACCGGCGGCATCCCGGACAACGTGGTGTTCCTGACCTGCGACGCCTTCAGCGTGCTGCCGCCGGTCAGCCGCCTCGACCCGGCGCAGGCGATGTACCACTTCATCAGCGGCTACACCGCCAAGGTGGCCGGCACCGAGATGGGCGTCACCGAGCCGCAGGCGACCTTCTCGTCCTGCTTCGGCGCGCCGTTCCTGGTCTGGCACCCGACCAAGTACGCCGAGCTGCTCGCCGAGCGCATCCGCAAGACCGGCGCCAACGTCTGGCTGGTCAACACCGGTTGGACCGGCGGTCCGTACGGGGTCGGCAAGCGCATGAGCATCGCCCACACCCGCGCCATCATCGACGCCATCCACGACGGCTCGCTGGCCAAGGCCGAGACCGTGGCCGACCCGGTGTTCGGCTTCGCCGTGCCGACCACCTGCCCCGGCGTGCCCGACGAGGTGCTGGTACCGAAGAACGCCTGGGCCGACAAGGCCGCCTACGACGCGCAGGCCAAGCACCTCGCCGGCCTGTTCCACGCCAATTTCGAGAAGTTCGCCGATCAGGCGAACGACGAGATCAAGGCCGCCGCACCGAAGGCCTGACGCGCGTCCCACGGTCCATCGAGGCCCTCCTTCCCG
>CBDTVS010000102.1:0-6365 GCA_965364245.1 uncultured Gammaproteobacteria bacterium
CCCCCGCCGATCCCACCGAGCTGCAGCAGGCCGTCGCCGACCTGCTGGCGCACGCGAACCCGGGCTCCGCGCCACCGAAGGCCCTGGTCGTGCCGCACGCCGGCTACGTCTACTCGGGCCCGGTCGCCGCGTCGGGCTACGCCCTGCTCGCACCGCTGCGCGATATCGTGCGCCGGGTGGTGCTGCTCGGTCCGGCCCACCGCGTGGCCTTCGCAGGGCTGGCGCTGCCCGGCGTCGAGGCGTTCGCGACCCCGCTCGGCAGCGTGCCGGTCGACAGCGAAGCCGTCGATCTGCTGCTCGGGCTGCCCGGTTGCCGGCTCGACGACCACGCCCACGAACTCGAGCACAGTCTCGAGGTGCACCTGCCGTTCCTGCAGCAGGTCCTGGCCGGTTTCACGCTGGTGCCGCTGGTGGTCGGCGACGCCGACGCCGACACGGTCGCCGCCGTGCTCGAGGCGGTCTGGGGCGGTCCGGAGACGCTGATCGTGATCAGCTCCGACCTCAGCCACTACCACGACTACGCCACCGCGCAGCGTCTCGACGGCGAGACCACGCGCGCCATCGAGGCGCTCGAGCCGGGACATATCGGCTACGGCCAGGCGTGCGGACGCAACCCGCTCAACGGCCTGCTCGAGGTCGCGCGCCGACGCGGCCTCGAGGTCACCACCGTCGACGTACGCAACTCGGGCGACACCAGTGGACGGCGCGACAGCGTGGTCGGCTACGGCACCTATGCCTTCCACTGAGCCGGTCTACGGGGCCGAGGCGCGCCGCGCGAGACTTGTTCTCCGTCCCATCCAATTCAACCATGGCCTCGTCCACGGCACGGCAACCCACCCGGACCTGGCGGACCTGCCGCCCGAGCTCGGCGAGCCGCGCGCGACGTTCGTCACGCTGCATCTCGACGGCCAGCTGCGCGGCTGCATCGGCTCGCTCGAGGCGCACCGCCCGCTCGCCGAGGACGTCGCAGCCAACGCCTTCGCCGCCGCCTTCCGCGACCCGCGCTTCCCGCCCGTCTCCAGGACCGAGGCAGCGCGGCTGGCGCTGGAGATCTCGGTGCTGAGCCCCGCGGAGCCGATGCATTTCAGGTCCGAGGCCGACCTGCTCGCGCAGCTGCGGCCCGGGATCGATGGGCTGATCCTCAGCGACCTCGGGCGGCGCGGCACCTTCCTGCCCTCGGTCTGGAGCCAGTTGCCCGCAGCGCGCGACTTCCTGGTCCACCTCAAGCACAAGGCGGGGCTGCCGGCCGACCACTGGTCGGCCACGCTGAGCGTGGAGCGCTACACCACCGAGTCGTTCGGCTGAACGTGGCGAGCGGGTGCGGCGACCGTTAGAATCTCAGGCCGCCCCACCGACGCCGCCGCGATGTACCGGATCAGCAAACAGATCAGCTTCTGCTACGGCCACCGGCTGCTGGAGCATGCCGGCAAGTGCCGTCACCTGCACGGCCACAACGCCCGCGCGGTGATCACCCTCGAGGCGAGCGACCTCGACGGTCAGGGCATGGTGCGCGACTTCGGCGAGGTCGGCGACGCGCTCAAGGCGTGGGTCGAGCGCGAGATCGATCACACCATGCTGCTGCATCCCGACGACCCGGCCCTGCCCGTGCTGCAGGCGGCCGGCGAGCGGGTGTTCACGATGAAGCGCAATCCGACCGCCGAGAACATCGCGCGGATGCTGTTCGAGGTCGCGAGCGAGGCCGGCTTCCCGGTGGTCGAGGTGGTCCTCTGGGAGACCGACACCGCCTGCGCGACCTACCGGCCCTGACCCCACACCCGGACGGGCCGCTGCCCGCCCGGGCGTGCCGGGATCAGTCCTTGGTCGGCGTGGCGCTGATCTTGTGGATCGACAGGTCGGCGCCGTTGAACTCGTCCTCCTCGCTCAGGCGCAGCCCCACCGTGGCCTTGATCGCACCGTAGACCAGCGCGCCGCCGACGAGCGCGACACCGACGCCGAGCGCCGAGCCGAGCAGCTGCACCACCGGGTGCACGCCACCGAGGCCACCGAGCGCCTCGAGGCCGAAGATGCCGGCGGCGATGCCGCCCCACAGGCCGCACAGCCCGTGCAGCGGCCAGACACCGAGCACGTCGTCGATCTTCCACTTGTTCTGGGTCAGCATGAAGGTCCAGACGAACAGCCCGCCGGCGACCGCGCCGGTGGCGAGCGCGCCCAGCGGGTGCATCAGGTCGGAGCCGGCGCACACCGCCACCAGCCCGGCCAGCGGACCGTTGTGCACGAAGCCCGGGTCGTTCTTGCCGACGAACAGCGCCGCGAGGATGCCGCCGACCATCGCCATCAGCGAGTTGACCGCGACCAGCCCGGAGATCCCCTCGACGCTCTGCGCCGACATGACGTTGAAGCCGAACCAGCCGACGGTCAGGATCCACGCGCCGAGCGCGAGGAACGGAATGCTCGAGGGCGGGTGGGCGGTCATGCCGCCATCCTTGCCGTAGCGCCCCTGGCGCGGGCCGAGCAGCAGCACCGCGGTCAGCGCGATCCAGCCACCGACCGCGTGCACCACGATGGAGCCCGCGAAGTCGTGGAAACCTGCGCCGAAGGTGCTCTCGAACCAGCCCTGGATGCCGAAGTTGCCGTTCCAGGTGATGCCCTCGAAGAACGGGTAGATCAGGCTCACCAGCAGGAAGGTGGCGACCAGCTGCGGGTAGAAGCGCGCCCGCTCGGCGATGCCACCGGAGACGATCGCCGGGATCGCCGCGGCAAAGGTCAGCAGGAAGAAGAACTTCACCAGTTCGTAGCCGTTGTTCTCGACCAGCGACGGGGCGGCGTCGAGGAAACCGGTGCCGTAGGCGACCATGTAGCCGATGAAGAAGTAGCCGATGGTCGATGCGGCAAAGTCGCAGATGATCTTGACCAGCGCGTTGACCTGGTTCTTGTGGCGCACGGTGCCGACCTCGAGGAAGGCGAAGCCGGAGTGCATGGCCAGCACCATGATGGCGCCGAGCAGCACGAAGAGGACGTCGATACCCGCCTGGATGGACTGCATGGGATTCTCCTGGGATGCGAATTCGGGGTAATCAAGCAGGTATCGGGCCAGTCTGATAAGAATTATTTTTCAGTAGGTTACACTCTATCGCGTCACGCTTTTGCACCAAATAAGTGCATCTATGCTGATGAGCGCTCCAGAATAGGGCGTCGTATTGGGGCGCCGGCTCCCTTGCTGTGCAGTACGCGGTTTCCCCCGCCGGATGCTATGGTTTTGCCAGGGATTTGAGTTGGAGACCGGGAGGCCCGTCATCACCGCGAACCGCCCCGCTCGGAACGGTCTCGGCCTGCTACTGGCACTGGCGCTGAGCGCCACGGCCATGCCGCTCGCCGCCGACCACGTCGGCCAGGCGCTGCTCGACCGGGCCGGCCAGCTGACGCCGCGTGATCTGCCCGGGCTCGAGCGACGCGCGGCGCGCGGCGACGCCGAGGCCGCGATCCTGCTCGGCGAGGTGCATCACCGCGGTCGGATCGTGGCGCGTGACGACGCCGCGGCGACCGCCTGGTTCACGCGCGCGGCCGAGACCGGGGTCCCGCTGGCGCAGTACTGGTTGGCCCGCAAGCACGACCTCGGCGACGCGCTGAGCCGCGACCAGGCGATCGCGGCCGACTGGTACCGGCGTGCCGCCGAGCAGGGCTACGCCAACGCACAGAACCGCCTCGGAGAACTCTACGCACGCGGCCTGGGCGTCGAGCAGGACTTCAGCGAGGCGCTGCGCTGGTTCGAGCGCGCCGCGACACAGCGCCACCCCGAGGCGATCAGCAACCTGGCCGCGATGTACTACCACGGGCGCGGCGTCGACCGCGACTACCACCAGGCCTTCGTGCTGTTCCACCGCGCCGCGCTGCAGGGCAACGAGGCGGCGCTGCTGATCCTGGGCAACATGGCGCTGCACGGCCTGGGCACCGAGCGCAGCCTGGTCCACGCCTACCAGTGGTACGACCTTGCGACCCATACGCAGGGTGGCGACGAGCGTACCGCCGAGTTGGCCGAGTCGATGCTCGAACGGCTGGGACCGCACATGAGCGATGCGCAGATCGACCAGGCGCTGAGCGCCGCGGGACGCTGGTCCCACGACCTCGGCAACGCGCACGAACGCCTGGACAACTAGCCACCGGGATCCCGCGCCGGCTCGCGAAACAACAGCAGGCCGACCACCAGCAGCGCGGCGGCGAGCAGCGACGGCGCCCCGAAGCCACCCGTCGCCTCGGCCAGGCGCCCGGCCACGGCCGGGCCTAGCAGTTGCCCGAACCCGAATGCCGCGGTCATCCAGCCGAGCACGCGGCCCGGGTGACGGCCGGCGATGCCGCGCGCGGCACTCAGCCCCAGCGCGGTGATGCCCATGAAGGTGCCGCCGAGCAGGCCGCCGCCGACCAGCAGCGCGAACGCCCCTTCACCGTAGCCGGCCAGCAGTACGCCACACGCCTCGACCGCGAACGCCACGCGCAACGCGGTGAAGATCCCCGAGCGCTGCGCGAGGTGCTGCCACAGCGCCACCGAAGGCGCGGCGAGCAGGCCGACGACGACCCAGGTCAGCGGTTCGAGCAGCACGGCGTGCGCGAGGCCGCGCGCCATGGCGACGATGAAGGTCGCGGTGACCACGTAGCCGAAGCCGAACAGTCCGTAGGCCACCACCAGCCGTGCCAGTGCCGCGCGCGCGACCGGGGGATGCGGTGACGACGCGGACGGCCCGTGCCCCACCGGCTGCGGCGAATGCAGACGCCGCAGTACCGCCCAGCTGCCGGCCAGGGCAAGCGCCGAGACGACCCCGAGCCCGCCCCACATCGCGTGCACCGTCCCTTGGCCGATGCGCAGCGCCTCGATCACGCCTACCGACAGCACAATGCCCACACCCACCCCGGCGAAGTGCAGCGCGACCAGCCCCGGCCGCTGGCGATCGACCAGCGCCTCGACCACCGTCGCGGTCCCGAGCACCAGGCAGAAGGCGCTCGCGATGCCCGACAGCAGGCGCACCGCCAGCCACGCCCCCACGCTATCGACCGCGCCGCCGAGCGCAGTGGTCAGCGCGCTGCCGAGCATGCCGGCCAGCAACCAGCGGGCGCGCGAGTCGCGCTGGGCGAACGGTGCGGCAAGCAGCGCACCGAGCAGGTAGCCGAGGAAGTTGGCGCTGGCGACGTCGCCGGCCGCGGCCAGCGACCAGCCGAGCGTCTCGCGTAGCGGTGGCAGCAGCGGCGTGTAGGCGAAGCGCCCGATGCCCATCGCCGCGGCCAGCAACAGCATCCCGGCGAGCGCGATCTGCAACGCCCCGGGGCCACCGCGGTCACTCATCGCCGGTCATGCGTCGGGGCATAGAGCAGCGCCAGCGCATCGAGCGTGAACAGCAGCAGCCCGACCAGGGAGAACGGTGCGAGATCGAAGCGCCCATCGATCAGCATCTGCACCAGTGAGACCGCGCAGATCACCGCGATCGTCACCGCGGCGAGCAGCGCCAGCTGGCGCAGCAGCGAGCGGTCGGGCCACGATCCGGGGTACTGCAGTCCGAGCAGCGCCAACGCATTGAGCAGCGCCGGCACCGCGACCAGCGCGAAGCCGACGATCGCCGAGCGCGGCACCTCGACGTCGGCGAGCCCGAGCAGCAGGACCGCCGGCACCAGCGCAACGACCGCCAGGCAGGCGAGGTTGGCCGCGACCAGCAGCCACAGGGCAACCCGCCGGTTCATGCGCCGACACCCGGCGCGCCGAAGATTCGCCCGACCGCATCACCGACGAAATGGGTCACGACGACCACCAGCAGCGCGATGCCCACGTGCTCGACGACCACGGGCCACGGCCGCACGCCCCGGCTGCGCGCCATCATCAGGCTCAGCAGCGCGATCACCAGCAACCCCCACGCCACACTGGCCAGGATCGCGACCTCGAGAGGCAGCAGCAGCACCGGCACGACGAAGGTACTGGCCATCGCGAACTTGGCCACGAAGGTCGCCAGCGTCGCCTGCCAGACATGGCGCACCGAGTGCCGGCGCTCGGCCTCCTTGGCGATGTGGATTCCGAGAGCATCGGAGAGGGCGTCGGCGATCGCGATGGTCACGATGCCGCCGATCACCGCGAGTGCCGAGTGGGTGCCCGAATGCAGGCCGACGATCAGCCCGAGGGTGGTGATCACGCCGGAGGTGAGACCGAAGTGAACGCCGCTGCTGACCCCGTCGCGCATGGTCACCGACCCGGACGCGGGGTTCAGAGCACGTTGCGCAGCATCAGCTCGCGTGGGTGCGGCTCGAGGTAGTGCTGGCGGGCGACGTACGGATCGGGATGGCGTCGGAAGTGGTGCCTGAACAGCGTCAGCGGCACCACCAGGACCGCGGCCACGTCAACCTCATTGCGCGGGGCAAGCCCATCCTCA
>CBDTVS010000103.1:0-6353 GCA_965364245.1 uncultured Gammaproteobacteria bacterium
TGAGGTCGCGGCCGTCTGGCGCCGGCGGCACCAGCCGGTCGAACGGATTCGAGGTCAGCAGCGTGAACAGCAGGAAGCCGATGCTGACCATACCCATCACCGCGATCACCCGCGCCACCATGGCGTCGGGCAGGCCGCGGCTGAACAGCGCCACGGCGAAGGTCCAGGTGCCGAGGATCAGCGCCCAGAGCAGCAGCGAGCCCTCGTGGCCACCCCACACAGCCGATATGCGGTACTGCAGCGGCAATGCCGAGTTGGAATTCTGGGCGACGTAGGCGACCGAGAAGTCGTTCTCGACGAAGCTCCAGGTCAGCGCAGCGAAGGCCAGCGCGAGGAACAGGAACTGCGCGCCTGCGGCCGGGCGTGCCAGCGCGATCCAGCCCGGCACGCGCCAGACCGTGCCGGCGAGCGGCACCACGGCCATGATGATGGCGACACACAGCGTGATGATCAGGGCGAAGTGGCCGAGTTCGGGGATCATGGGCGGGCTCCTGGCGGGACCGGGCTCAGTAGTTCACGGAGGACTTCGGCTGGCCCGCATCTTTGTCGGCCACGCCCATCTTCTGCGCCTTATCGAGGGCATCCTGCACCTCGGGCGGCATGTAGGACTCGTCGTGCTTGGCGAGCACTTCCTCGGCGTAGAACACGCCGTCGGCACCGAGCTTGCCGCGTGTGACCACGCCCTGCCCCTCGCCGAACAGATCCGGCAGGATGCCCGTATAGCTCACCGTGACCTGCTTGGCGGTGTCGGTGACCACGAAACTCATCGTCAGGTCGCCCGATTTTCGCGTCACGCTGCCGTCGGCGACCATGCCGCCGAGGCGGAAGACCTTGTCCTTGGGCGCCTCGCCGGCCAGCACCTGGGTCGGGCTGAAGAAATAGGCGATGTTGCTCTGCAGGGCACTCAGCGCCAGCGCCGCGGCAACCGCCACGCCGGCGATGGCGATGGTCACGAAAACGAGCCGCTTGTGTCGGGCCTTCATGCTTGCTCCTCGGCGTCACGCATACGCTTCAATCGACCAAGCCGGGCGAGAATGGTTCGCCGCCGCTTGCGCAGGGCAACCAGTTCGGCGGCCAGCAGCAGTGCCGCCATGCCGTAACAGCTCCAGACGTAGAAGGCGTAGCCACCCTGGGCGAGGAACTCCATCATCGCACCCCCTCCTTCTGCAGCTGCTCTTCGACCCAACTGGTGTCGGCCTCGCGCTCGAGGATGATGCTGCGCACGCGCATGAACGAGGTCGCGAACGAGTACATCCAGAACGCGAAGGTCAGGCCGAGCATGCCGAACAGGATGTTGCCGTCGATCTCGGACATCGACGAGCGCTGGTGGAGTGCCGCGCACTGGTTCGGATCGGGGCAGTTGATAGACCAGAAGATGATCGGCACCGTGACCAGGCCGACGATCGCCAGCAGCGCCGCGGCGCGGTCGGCGCGGCGCGCATCATCGATCGCCGAGTGCAGCGCCAGGTAGCCGACGTAGAGGAAGAACAGCACCAGCTCGGAGGTCAGGCGCGGATCCCAGTCCCACCACGTGCCCCAGCTCGGCTTGCCCCAGAACGATCCGGTGAACAGCGCTATGAAGGTGAAGATCGCGCCGGTCGGCGCCACCGAGACCGCCATCATGTACGAGAGCCGGGTGTTGAACACCAGGCCGATCGCCGACCAGGCGGCGATCACGATGTAGAGCCACATCGACATCCACGCCGAGCCGACGTGCACGAAGATGATCCGGTAGTACTCCTTCTGCGGATTGCTGCCGCCAAGCCGGTCGGGGGTCTCGAAGAAACCCCAGTAGAGGGAGATCAGGCCGGTAATCAGCGCCAGCGCCAGGAACCAGGGCGTCATGCGCCCGGCCAGGCCGTAGAAGGTGCTCGGCGCGGAGAAGTGGAACCAGTGGCGTTTCATCTCGAACCCATCGCGTTGCTCATTCGACGGAGATCCGCAGCGCCGCCGCCGTCGCCAGCGGGGAGAAGGCCAGGGCCAGGACCAGGAACGCTCCCAGCAGTGCCATGAACGGCTGCACGTCGGCCAGGTCGATGCTGCTGACCGCCACCGCGCCCGAGCCGTAGACCAGCACCGGGATGTACAGGGGCAGCACCAGCAGGGAGAGGAGTATACCTCCACCGCGCAGGCCGAGGGTCAACGCCGCACCGATCGCGCCGATCAGGCTCAGCACCGGCGTGCCGACCAGCAGCGCCAGCATCATCACCACCAGGGTCATGCCCTCGAGGTGGTACTGCAGGCCGATCAGTGGCGCGATCAGCACCAGCGGCAGCCCGGTCAGCAGCCAGTGCGCGCAGACCTTGCCGAGCACCAGCACCGAGAGCGGCTGCGGGGTCAGCATCATCTGTTCCAGCGTGCCGTCGGCGTGGTCGCTGGCGAACAGCCGCTCGAGCGCCAGCATCGAGGCGAGCAGCGCCGCGACCCACACCACCCCGGGGCCGAGGAAGCGGAGCATGGTCTTCTCCGAACCGACGCCGAGCGGAAACAGGCTCGCGACGATGACGAAGAAGAACAGCGTGGTCAGCACGTCGGTGCGCCGGCGCATCGCCAGCGTGATGTCACGCCGCAGGATCACCAGGAAGGTGCGGAACATCGTTCAGGCTCCCCGCGTCTGCCCGGCCGTACCGAGGTCGAGGGTGCGGATGGTGCCGGAGGTGAGCGCCACCTCCTGGTGGGTGGTCATGATCACCAGACCACCACGCGCCACCTGGGCGACGATCAGCGACTCGAGCAGCGCCACCGCCTTGACGTCGAGGGCGACGAACGGCTCGTCGAGGATCCACAGCCGCGCGCCGGTCAGCAGCAGCCGCGCCAGCGCGACGCGCTTCTTTTGCCCCTGGGAGAGGACCGAGGTCGGCAGGTCCTCGAAACCACCGAGGCCGATGCGCTGCAACGCCTCCCAGATCGCCGCCTCCTCGACCGCGTCGCCGTCGAGGGTCGCGGCGACGCGCAGGTTCTCGACGCCGGTGAGATCGTGCTTGATGCCGTTGAGATGGCCGAGGTAGATCACGTCACGGGTGAACTCCTCGCCGAGGCGGCGGATCACCTCGCCGTTCCAGCGGATCGCGCCCGCCTGCGGCAGCAGCAGGCCGCACAGCGCGCGCAGCAGCGTCGTCTTGCCGCTGCCGTTCGGGCCACGCACGTGCAGCAGCTCGCCCGAGGCGACCGTGAAGTCGAGGTCGGTGAACAGCCGCCGGTCACCGCGCTGCACCTCGAGACCTGCGACCTCGAGACGCGCGGACGCGTGCGGCGCGCCGGGCGCGGCCTGCTGCGGTGTTGCGGTGGCGTCCTCGACGAGGCTCAAGAGCGGGTCCAGAAAGACAACAAGCGACTCATTATACGGGAGAAATCACCACGAAGGGCGACCCGTCAAGCGCCCTGGCAGGGCATTTGGTCGCGCCTCAGGTACCCCCGGGGATCTGCCACACCTGCGCCGCCTCGCCGATCACGAAATCGCGGAAGCGCGCGGCGATCGCCGACAGGCGCTTGCCCTGGCGCTGCACCATGTACCAGTGGCGCAGGATCGGGAACGACTTGACGTCGAGCACCGCGAGGCGTCCGGCGGCGAGTTCCACGTCGAGGGTGTGGCGCGAGACGATGCCGAGGCCGAGGCCCGCCTCGACCGCCTGCTTGATCGCCTCGTTGCTGGCCATCTCCATGCCGCTGCCCTGACCGGGGCGCCAGCCGTGCTCGGCGAAGAAGCGCTCCATGGCGATGCGCGTCCCCGAACCCGGCTCGCGGATCACGAAGGTCTCCTGCTTCAGGCTGGCCGGATCGATGCGCTTGCGCGAGGCGAGCGGGTGGTCCGGCGCGGCGATCACCACCAGCGGGTTGTCCATGAACACGACCGACTCGAGGGCCGCGTCCTCTGGCGGCTTGCCCATGATCACCAGATCGCACTCGTTGAGATCGAGACGCCGCAGCAGCCCTTCGCGGTTGGTAATGTCGATGCTGAAGGTGAACGTCGGGTTGCGCTGGCGGAATGCGGCCAGCAGGTGCATGGTCATCTGGTTGGCGGTGCTCGGCACCGCCAGCGCCAGGTGGCCGCGCTCGCCGCCGCGCAGGCCATCGAGGACGTCGTCGGCCTCGTCGAGCAGCTGCATGATGGCGCGGCTGTAGAACTGCATCTCGCGACCGGCCTCGGTCAGGCTGACCTTCTTGCCAACCTGCTCGAACAGCGGCAGCTCGATGTGCTGCTCGAGCTGCTTGACCTGCATGGAGACCGCCGGCTGGGTCAGGAACAGTTCCTCGGCCGCGCGAGTGAAGCTGAGATGGCGAGCGACCGCCTCGAAGATCTTGAGCTGGCGCAGCGTGACGTTCATCCGGCGCCCCCCTCTGTAAACTTATATGGCCGGGGAATATTATCAGATTTTTCTTATAGTCATAGCGGGCTGATGGTCATCCGCCGGTCCCGGGAAAGCGCAGCACGCGACCGCGTTCCCCATCCTCGTCGGCAAGCCGCGCATCCAGCAACCCGGCAAGGTCGTCGAGCACCCTGCCGAGCAGCAGTCCGGCCTGGGCGTGGAACAGCCGCAACCGGCAGGTGACCGGGCGATCCAGGCGCCGCTCGGGATCCACCTCGAACGCGGTCCAGGCGACCAATGGCACGTCGTTGAGGTCGCGATCGACGACGATCCACGCGTCTTCCTGCAGGATCAGGTCGAGGTGGCGCAGCGTCGGCAACGCGAAGCGCAGGCTGCCGCCGCTGCGCTTCAGCGCCAGGCAGGCGCGATTGAAACGGTTGGCATCGAGCCGGCTCGGACGGTGCTCGAAGACCGGGACCTCTTCGTGCCGGGTATAGGGTGCCACGCTCAGAGCCCGTGAAGGGGTCGCCCACCGTCGCGAGACGGCCCCTGGGCTTCCCTGGCTGGTGTACTGACCTGCAAATACCCATCCAACCAGAGTGCCCTGGAGGCGTCAGGACAAGGCGCCGTGTGCCGCCGATGGCAGGCGTCCTCGGTAAGCACAGCAACGCCGTCATGGCGCCTCCAGGGCGCTCCCAGCGGGCCGGCCGTGGACCGGCCGCCTGCGGCGTTGCGCGCGCTGGGAATAGAACCACTATTCCGGCACGCACGCGCCTTGCATCCGACCGGTCTACGGCCGGCTGGATGTATGGGTATTTGCAGGTCAGTACACGTACGCGGGGGTGCACGAAAGAACGCGCGTAGCATCGCTACGCAAGCGATTTCGGGGGTCCCCGCAACGCCGCAAGGGACGTTCAGGGGGCGTCGCAGTAGGTGGCGTGATTCCTTCATGGGCTCTTAATCGGCCCCGAGTTCGCCCTCCGGGTCCCAGCCGGCGGCTCGCGCACGCGCCGCTGCTTCGGCCTGGATCCGCAAGAACCGCTCGCGCAGCTCGTCGGGCAGCGCGGCGACGCTGAAACCGTACTTCTCCCACTCGGCGCTGACCCGGGTCCAGAGGGATTCGATCTGAGCGGCACTCCAGCCGGCACACCCCTCATCCTCCGGCAGCAGGCCGAAGATCCAGGCCTCGCGGATGATCTTGCCGGTCGGGGTCATGCCGCCGAACTCGTCTGCGTCGAGTCCGGCATAGGCCTTCGTGTCGTGATTCATGCGCACATCATGCCCTAGCGCGTCAGGCTTGCGAACAGCGTCGGCAGCCGTTCCGGCAAGCGCTGCACGTGGTCGACGATGGTGTAGTGGCTCTCGCCGAAGATGCGCTTGACGTAGCTGTCGGCCTCCGGGTCGAGGGTCAGGCAGTAGGTCAGCACGCCGCGGGTGTGCAGCTCCTCGACCGCCTTGCGGGTGTCGTGGCGCAGGTGCTGCGGATCCCGCTCGTCGATGTCCGCCGGCTCGCCGTCGGTGACCAGCAGGATCAGCTTGCGGCTCTCCGGCTGGCGCAGCAGGTGGTGGCCGGCGTGGCGCAACGCGGCGCCCATGCGCGTCGACAGACCGCCACGCATGCCGGCCAGGCGCGACTTGGCATCCTCGTCGAACGGCTGGACGAAGTCCTTGAACCGGTAGTAGTGCACATCGTGGCGACCGTCGGAGGCGAAGCCGTGAATCGCGAACGGATCGCCGATGCCGTCGATCGCGGTCGCGACCAGCGCCGCCGCCTCACGGGTCAGGTCGAGCACGGTACGGTCGGCACCCGCCACGCTGTCGTTGGTCGATTCCGAGAGGTCGAGCAGCACCACCACCGCGAGGTCGCGCCGCTTGATCACGTTGCGCATGGTGATGCGCGGGCTCGGCTGCTCGCCCATGCGGATCGCCACCAGCGCGTCGATCGCGGCGTTGAGATCGATCTCGTCGCCGTCCTCCATGTTGCGCTCGCGCTGCACCCCCGACGGGGTCAGCAGATCGACGATCTGGCGGATGCGCTGCGTGATC
>CBDTVS010000104.1:0-6287 GCA_965364245.1 uncultured Gammaproteobacteria bacterium
GGCTGCAGCACCGACCTGGCCGACAACGGCCACGAGGCGGTCGAGCGCTGCCGCAAGCAGCACTACGACCTCGTGTTCATGGACTGCCAGATGCCCGGCATGGACGGCTTCGAGGCCACTGCGGCGATCCGCGCCGAGGAGAGCGGCTCAGAGCATATGCCGATCGTCGCGATGACCGCGCACGCCATGCCCAGCGACCGCGAACGCTGCCTCGCCGCGGGCATGGACGACTACCTGACCAAGCCGATCTCGGTCGAACAGCTGCGCGCGGTGATCGCACGCTGGCGTGAGCACGCGCCAGTGGCCGCGGCGCGGCGCGCCCAGGGCGGCGTCTAGCGGCCCACTCAGCGACTCGCCGCGGCGAGACCGATCTCGCTGACCACACGGTAGTCGTCGTCCTCGACCACGCCCTCGGCGACGACCTGGATGTCGAGCAACTCGCCGAGCTGCTTGAGCGCCTCGACCAGTCGGCGTTTCTCGGCATCGCGCGCCAGCCCCTCGGTGAAGACCCGCGCCAGGCGGATGTAGTCGAGGTGGTACTTGTTGATGTCGTCCATCGGGATGAAACGCGGCTCGAAGCGCTTCAGGATCACCTTGGCGCCACAGCGGTGGGCGAAGTCGATGAACGAGCGGAACGCGGCCAGGTCGCGGGTCGCGCCGTAGGCGGTCACGCTGAAGACCAGGTGCTGGGTCGCCTCGCCGTGCTCCTGCAGCAGGTCGTAGAGGCCACTGCGGAACTCGTTGCTCGCGATCGACGCGAACGACAGGTTGACCGCCACGTCGTGGGCCACGCCGCGTGCGGCGATGTACTCCAGCACCAGGCGCACCACCGCCATGTCGAAGGCATGGATACGGCCGATCGACTCGGCCACCGAGACGAAGGTGCCGATCGGCAGCGGCTCGTCGTCGCGGTCCGTGACGCGCGCCATCGCCTCTTCGATCACCAGCAGGTCGGTCTCACCCTCGGCGAGCGCGTAGGCCTGCGCGGTGAAGTCGACCTCGAAACGCTGCTCGTCAATGATCTCGGCGACCAGCTTCTTCCAGGTGTCGAGGTCGTGCGCGCTGCCGGCCTGCTCGCTGATGGCGTAGCTGTTCGGGCCGATCAGGCGCGCCTTCTCGTAGGCCTCGGTCGCCGCGGAGAGCATCGACGCGGTGGTGCCCTGCGGGTCGAACTGCACCGCGCCGATGTGCGCGATATTGGCCTTGCCGACCTGCTCGCCGAGTTCGGCGAGATGATCCATGATGCGTTCGCAGAGCGCCACGGCGGCGGCCTGGTCCGCGCACTCGGCGATCAGCACGAACTCGGCACCGACGATGCGGTAGAGACTCTCGCCGGAGAGCCCCTGCTCCTCGAGCGCCTTGCGCACGGCGCCGACGAACCCCTGAATGAAGGCGTCGACCTCGGCGCTGCCTCGCGAACTGGCGAAGTCGCCAAGCTCGTCGATGCGCAGCAGGAACACGAAGCCCTTGGTGTCCGCCATGAAGCGCTGCTTCATCTCGGTCTCGAAGGTGGTGCGCATCTCGAGCCCGGTCACCTCGTCGAGACGCATGCGGTTGCCGACCTCCTCGAGGCGCGCGTTGAGGTTGCGGATCACGCCCTCGATCTTGCCCGACATCAGGTTCATCGAGACCGCCACGTTGCGGATCTCGGTGGTCCACGGCAGCGGCTCGATGCGGTCGAAGTTGCCGTCGGCGATGCTCAGCGCCAGGCGCTCGATGCGCCCGAGCGGGATCAGCACCAGGCGCACGATGAACACCAGCACCACCAGGAAGAAGATCAGCGCGACCGCCGAGTAGGTCAGCGTCTTCTGCGCCTGCTGCCACAGCTTCAGGTAGCCGATGCCCGGGTGCACGGTGACGTGCACCACGCCGCCGACCGTCCAACCGGTGCTGATCTCCGAGCTGGCCGTCGCGGTCTCCATCGGCAGCAGTTCGACGAACCACGGCGGGACCTCCTCGAAGGTCTTCGGGTTGGTCTTGCGCACCAGTTCCCGGCCGCCGGTCCCCTCGAGCAGGATCTCGAGGTAGTAACCACGATCGAAGATGGCGTTGACCATCGTCTCGAGGACCATGTCGTCCTGGTCGCCGATGTGCGGGCTCAACGAGAGGCCGAGCGAGGTCGCGGTGTCCTGCGCCGAAATCTCTGATTCTACTTGAAGATATTCTTTTATATTATTGATACTGATATAGAAATTAAGCGCAAATATCGCCATGAAAATCAGCGCGATCAGCAGCATCAACTGTTTCGACAGGGTCATCCGGACAACTCCGCGGTACGCGTGGTGTTGATGAGTCTAGCCGTTCCGGCGTGCCGTGTACCGGCGCAGCGTGAACCGGCTCAGGGGCGTTGCAGCACGTAGCAGCTGTAACCGACGGCCGCAGCATGGCGCGCCGCCAGGGCGATCTCGATCTCGGTCGCATTGGCGACCACGTCCGCTTCGGCCTCGCCGGGGTGACGTGCACGAAACGCCGGCAACCGGGCGCGCAGCGGCGCATGGTAGGCGGCCCATGCCGTGGCGGGGAGATGGAACTGCCCGGCCACGCGCCAGCCGAAGCGCCGGGCCGCGGCGAGATTGGCCGCGTCATCACGCAGCGCCGGGTACTGCTCTGCCCAGAACGCGACGGCCTCCGGCGGGCGCGCGGCCCCGAACCAGGCCAGCTCGGTGACCACCAGCCAGCCACCAGGCCGCAGCAGCGATCGCCACTGCTCGAGCGCGACGTCGAAACCGAGCTGGTACGCGGCCCCCTCGCTCCACACGATGTCGAAACTGCCGGCGGCGAACGGCAGGCAGGCCATGTCGGCGACGCAGGGCGCGATGCGCTGCGCAAGGCCGGCGTCGCGTGCGCGGTCGGCGAGCTCGGCGACGAACGCCGCGTGGCGGTCGACCGCCACCACGCGCCCCCCGCTTGCGCGGGCGAGACAGAGGCTCTGCGCGCCGGTGCCGGCGCCGATATCGAGAATCGCCGGCCGCTCCGGACGCGGCTCGCACAGCGCGAGCGCGCGCAGCGTCTCCTCGTCGTCGCCGGGGCCGAGACGCGCCAGGCCGTGGTGCAACTCGACCAGCAGCTCGATCATGCGTGCATCGTCCATGGGCACCCCACTCCGTTGACCGGGCGCAAGCGTGTGCCTTGTGACTCCGCGCGGCCCCTCCTAGTATCGCAGGATCACCACACGACCCGGAGCCGACCATGCTGCTCGATGGCAACCCGACGATACGTCTCAACAGCGCCGACGACGTCGTCATCGCCCGCGCCAGCCTGCCGCCCGGCACCCGGCTCAGGGACGAGGAGATCACCACCTCGGCGACGGTGCCCGCCGGCCACAAGGTCGCGACCCGGGCCGTCGCCAAGGGCGCACCGGTGCGCCGCTACAACCAGGTGATCGGCTTCGCCACCTGCGACATCGCCCCGGGCGACCACGTGCACACCCATAACCTGGCGATGGGTGACTTCGAACGCGACTATGCGCATGCCAGCGAGTACACGCCCACCGCGCCGGTGGACACGCCGGCGACCTTCATGGGCTACCGGCGTGCCGACGGACGCGTGGCCACGCGCAACTACCTCGGCGTGCTGTCGAGCGTGAACTGCTCGGCGCACGTCTGCCGGCTGATCGCGCGCGAGATCGAACCTCTGCTCGGCGACTACCCGAACATCGACGGCATCGTGCCGATCCAGCACAAGACCGGCTGCTGCATGAACGCCAGCGGCGAGCCGATCGACGTGCTGCGCCGCACGCTGGGTGGTTTCGCCGTGCATCCCAACTTCCACTCGGTGCTGATCGTCGGCCTCGGCTGCGAGGTCAACCAGGTCGACACCCTGCTCGAGGCCCAGGGCCTTACGCAGTCGGACCAGCTCAAGGCATTCACGATCCAGGAGAGCGGCGGTACCCGCAAGACCATCGCGCGCGGTGTCGCGGCGCTGCGCGAGATGCTGCCCGACGCCAACCGCGTGGCGCGCGAGCCGGTGCCGGCCAGCGAGCTGATCGTGGGTCTCGAGTGCGGCGGCTCGGACGGCTACTCGGGCATCTCCGCCAACCCCGCGCTCGGCGCCGCGGTCGACGAGCTGGTGCGCCACGGCGGCACCGGCATCCTCTCCGAGACGCCGGAGATCTACGGCGCCGAACACCTGCTCACCCGCCGCGCGGTGTCGCGCGAGGTCGGCGAGAAACTGATCGCGCGCATCCGCTGGTGGGAGGACTACACCGCCCGCCTCAACGGCGAGATGAACAACAACCCGACCCCCGGCAACAAGGCGGGTGGGCTGACCACGATCCTCGAGAAGTCGCTCGGCGCCGTCGCCAAGGGCGGCACCACCGGGTTGATGGACGTCTACGAGTATGCCGAGCGGGTCACCGCCAAGGGGTTCGTGTTCATGGACACGCCCGGCTACGACCCGGTCTCGATCACCGGCCAGGTGGCCGGCGGCGCCAACCTGGTCTGCTTCACTACCGGGCGCGGCTCGGCCTACGGCTGCAAGCCGGCGCCGAGCCTCAAGCTCGCGACCAACAGCGCGCTCTACGCCAGTCAGGAAGAGGACATGGACATCAACTGCGGCACCGTCGTCGACGGCAGCGAGAGCATCGAGGAGAACGGCCGCAAGGTGTTCGACATGATGCTGCGCGTCGCCTCGGGTGAGCCCACCAAGAGCGAGCAGTTCGGCTACGGCGAGGACGAGTTCGCGCCCTGGCAGCTCGGGCCGACGATGTAGCGAACCGGTGGCGTCTCAATCCCTGCGCGCCGCGATGGTCTGCTTCATCGCATCCTGAAACGCCGTCAACAGCATCGCCGAGGAGAGGCCGATCATGATCACGCCGTTGACCGCCTCGAGCGGGCCAAGCAGCTTATGCTCCTCGGACATCACGAAGTCGCCGTAACCGAGCGTCGCGAAGTTCACCATCGAGTGATAGTAGGCCTCGCTGAAGGCCTGGAACTCGCCCAGAAGCAGGAACAGCAGCGCCCAGATGCCGACCTGGCAAAGGTTACCCAGGACCAGTAACAGCATCACGCTGGAGATCACCGTCAGGCTCGACCAGAGCGACGGGCTGCGGATGTCGTGCTCGTGGCGCACGTAGTAGCGCAGTGCGACCACCACCAGCCACGCCTGCAGCAGCAGGCAGACCACCATCGTCGACAGGCCGAAAAACAGGTTCGTCACCATCACGTCACCTCGAGCAGCGGCAGGTCGGCACGCGATCGTCGCATGCGTCGACCGCGCCATGATTCGAGCAGCCAGATTGCAAGCCAGGCGTAGAGCGTCACCGCGACGAACAAACTCATGCGCACCGCGAACGCGGTCACCACATCCTTGCCGTTGGCGCTGTCCTGCACCGCTGGTCCGAGCAGGATCAGCATCGTCACGATCGTGTTGACCCAGAACGACGCCGGGTAGCGGCTGGGCCGGACCTGGTAGATGCGTGCCGCGGCCCACACCATCGTCAGCAGCATCAACCAGAAGAAACTCCACAGGTTCGGCGCGAGCTTCAGTGCCGACCAGAACAGCACCGCCAGCAGCCCAGCCAGGAACGTCGAGCCGAGCAGTTCCCGGCCGGCGTTGCGCGCATCGAGCATCGAGCCCTGCTGCACGAGCCCCACCGACTTCATGATCACCGGCAGGTAGGCCATCGGGTTGGTCAGCACGAGCAGGTAGGCAGGAAAGATGATCAGCGTGCCGCGCAGCGCGATCCAGGTCGACTGGTCGTCTGTCGAAGGCGCCTCGGAGTCCGGGTTCGCCGGCGCCGGGTCGGCCGCGAACCACGGGTAGACCAGCCACTGGCAGAGGATCGCCAGCGCGATTGACAGCAGCAGGTCCTGGATCACCAGCGTGGCCAGCTGGTCGCTGACCGTACCCGCCGCGGAGATCAGCGTGATGCCGACGGTCAGGAACGCGCCGACCAGCGCCTTGCCGAGGTTGACCGTGACGTAGAAGCTGAGGAACAGCCCGAGGGCCACGACCATCAGCGCCGTCATCGGGTAGGCCAGCAGCAGCGGAATCAGCAGGATGCCGACGCCGGTGGTGACCACGGCCACCAGGCTCAGCCCGACCAGCGCCTTGAGTGGCATCGCCGGCCCCGGCTTGGCGCTGAGCATCAGCGCGAAGATCGGCGGCAGGAACGGCAGCGCCATGTTCATGGCGTAGCCGAGCAGCAACGCCAACGCGACGGTCAGGCTCAGCCTGAACACCCATCGCGCCTGGGGATGCATCGTCCGCGTTCCCTAGTAGAGGTACGAGAGCCAACTGAGCAGGCGGATATACCAGCGCCCGAGCATGTCGAGTAGCGGGTGCTC
>CBDTVS010000105.1:0-6266 GCA_965364245.1 uncultured Gammaproteobacteria bacterium
CTGGTGGTCGACGTTGTTGGTGCCCCACAGTGCCGCGTACTTGCGGAACAGATAGGCCTGCTCGTTGCTGAACTTGGCCGAGCCGAGCCAGTAGACCGAGTCGGGACCGGACTGCTCGCGAATCGAGAGCATCTTGTCGCCGATCTCGTTGATCGCCTCGTCCCAGGAGACGCGGGTCCACTTGCCGCCGACCAGCTTCATCGGGTACTTCAGACGCCGCTCGCCGTGGCCGTGCTCGCGCACCGAGGCGCCCTTGGCGCAGTGCGCACCGCGGTTGAACGGGTGGTCGAAGGCCGGCTCCTGGCCGGTCCAGACGCCGTTCGAGACCTCGGCGTAGATGCCGCAGCCGACCGAGCAGTGGGTGCAGATGGTGCGCTTGACCTCGGCCTTGCTGCCGGCCGCCGGGGTCGCCGCCTCGGCCTTCTTGACCATGCCGGGCGTCATCGCGGAGGCCAGCGCGGTACCGCCGGCCGCGTAGCCGCTGTAGCGCAGGAAGGTGCGACGATCGATACCGCTGGTGCCGGTCGCGTCGCCGCTCGCCGCCTGCGGTGTGTCGTGGGTGCGTGTCAGTTTCATGACTCCGTCCTCTTCAGGTGGTCACCGCGCCTCAGGAGCGGCAGGTGCGATAGTAGGCACGAACGTGCTCGGTTTCGGCATAGCTGACGGGCTTGGCCGCCGCCTGCTTCGCTTCGGGTTCCGCAGGTGCCGCCACCGCCTTGCTGGCCGCGGCGACCACGGCCGCCGAGCCTCCGGCGACCGCGACCTTGCGGAGGAATTCGCGCCGTCCCTGCCGCTGTTTCTGTTCTGTCTTGCGCATCGCTGGTCCTCCTTCAGGTAGTGAAAGTGCCGGGTGGCGGTTCGCTTACCCTTGCTCCGGCAGACTGAAGTACTTCGTCTCCAGTTCGGTGAACGCCGCCCCCAATTGGCTGACGGCGCGATAGAAATGGGCGTTCTCGGCCTTGTCCAGGTCGTTCCAGAAACGGTCGAGCCAGGGGCCCATGTGGGTGTTGTAGAAGGCGCGCTGGGTGGCGTAGTCGGCGGCACGCTCGGGATCGGCGAGCAGCATCGACATCACCTCGCACAGCGCACCGACGTGGTCCTCCGGCTCGCTGATCCCCTCCTGGCGCACGAAGCCCAGGCGGACGAGTTCGTCGCGCAGCGCGTCGAGCGGGGCCTCCATCAGGAATCCGGTCAGGTACCACGAGCCGTAGGGCACCAGTTCGCCGCGGCCGAGGCCGATGAACAGTTCCTGGTACTCCTCGGCGACGGCCTGGGCATCGGCCTTTCGCGCCGCCTCGGCCAGTGTGCGCCAGGCCGCGTCCAGCCGGCCATCGCCGGCGCCCTCGGGCTCGACCTGGCCCAGCTCGGCGAGCAGCTCGGCCGCGGGCGGGCGCGCCAGCAGCGTACCGACCAGCGCGTAGTTGGCGGCGCGCAGCGCGTCGTAACGCGCCTGCTCGGCGGCGATGTCGGGTGCGGAATTGACGCTGTCGAGTTTCATGTCAGCTGACCCGCATTCCCGGTCCGGTGGGCGGCATGTCGCCGTCGTTGAACATCGAGCGCACCCGGCAATCCTCGCACATCTTGAGCCGCTCGAGCCCCTTGCCCTGGAACATCGGGTGGTCCTTGAGCTTCTCGGTCATCAGCTCGATCACGCTCGGGGTGGCGAACGGCTTGCCGCAGCCGATGCAGCGCAGCGGCTCCTCGGCCTTGAGCACGCGCTGGTTGCGACGCAGTTCCGGGTCGGGCAGGTAGCGCGGCTCGAGCGCCAGGGCGTTCTCGGGGCAGGCACTGACGCAGAGCCCGCACTGCACGCAGTTCTGCTCGACGAACGCGAGCTTCGGCACGTCGCCGCCGTCGTGCAGCGCCTTGAGCGGGCAGATCGAGACGCAGGACAGGCACAACGTACAGGCGGCATGGTTGAAGGCCAGCCCACCGATGGGTGCGCCCTGCGGCAGCGGCACCGGTGTCTGGGTACGGCCGTGCTGCTGCCAGAGATGATCGAGGGCAATGCCGAGGGTGGTCCGCTTGTCCTGGTCGGTGGCGAACGCGGCAGGACCGACCGGGTCGAGCGGGCCGGCCGCATCCGTGGGTTGGGTCTCGGTGCGCGCCACGCGCCGCCCGCCGGCACCCAGCCCTTCGAGCAGCGCAGTGGCCCACGCGAGCTCTCGGTCGAGCACGCCACGCACCGTCGGGCTGAGCCCGGGGTCGTCGAGCAGCAGCACCTCGGTGGCGCCGAACGCGAGTGTGGCAAACCAGCTCTCGGGACCGATCGCGCCGACCTCCTCGACCGCCACCGGCAGCACGTGGTCGGGCAGCGCCTCGCTCCAGCCGGCCGCCTGGCCCTCGGCCCAGGCGTGGGAATGGAACAGCACCGTGGCGGTCTCGCCACCGGCGTCACGGTAGGCGGTCAACGCCCGGCCCAGCGTGCCGAGCAGTTCGGGGCGCTCGGGGTACGCGTAACCGATGGCGCCCGACGGGCAGACCGTGGCGCAGGGCCCGATGCCCTGGCAGAGGTGGGTGTCGATCGACACGCTCTCGGCCCCCGGGGTGATCGCCCATGCGGGGCACACCTCGGCACAACGGGTGCAGCCGACCTGGCCGCTGGCGCCGCGTGCGCAGAGGTCGGCGGCATAACGGATGTAGACCGGCTTCTCGAACTCGCCGACCAGGCCACGCGCCTCGTCGATCGCAGCGACGAGGGCCGTGTCGTCGGCCGGCGCGAAATAGCCGGGCGGGCGGCGCTCGGCGGCGATCGCCGGGCTGCCGGTCAGGTCGAAGACGATGTCGAAGAAACGCTGCTTGTCGATGCTGCGCGGGTTGCCGACCAGTTCGCCGGCCCGCACGGTCGCCTCGTAGCTGCCGAGATGCCCTGTAACGGTGTCGAGCTCGCCGCGGTAGAGGCGTGCCTCGGCCTGCGGCGGACGCCAGCCGGCATCGGCCGTGTCACCGGTGAGCAGCACGGTGCAGTGGGGCAGTTCGGCGAGCGCCTCGGCGACGCCGCGCACCCGCTCGAGGGGGCCCGCGACCAGCAGGTGGCCACGCGAGGCGTAGCCGACCACGCCCGCGACGGGTCTCGGTTCGAGTTTCAGGAGATGCATCGCTGCATCCCGTGGTGCTCGGGAAGCAGCCGTAACAACCTCGTTATTGTGCGACGCTTCGCGCAGCACCGTGTCCTCTGGTGGCCCTGGTTATTGTTTTCCCGGCCAGGTGGCATGGTCGGGAGTCGCTCGCGGACAGTTCAAAAGATAGTTGATGGGCCGGTCATGCACAACACCAGCATTTGTGTACGTATAAACCGTGCAAGTATGCGGCAATGCAGCATTTTTCCGGCATGCGGACGGTTCAGGCCTGGAGGTCGCCGTCGTCTTCGATCGGCTCGTCGACCGCGTCCCGGGCCGGCGCCCGGTCGGCAGCCTCGACCTCCTCTGCGGGCTCGTCACCCGGCTCCGAAGCCGCCTGCGGCTGGTCACTTTCGGCCACCTGACCGGCTTGTGCGGCATCGCGTTCCGCGGCGGCCTTCTCCGCCTCCTCGCGCGCCCACATGCGGCGCTGATGGTAGGTGACCATGTCGCCGAGTTTCTCGAACTGGGTGTAGTCCTCGTCGTACTCGTTGAGGCCGTCGAGGACGCCGAACTCCGGCAGCTGGAACAGCTTGCGCAGCGCAGCACGGCGCAGCGCGTCGCTGACCCCCTCGGCAAGGAACTGGGTGAAATCGGACTCGGCGGTCAGCGACTCGACGGGGGGCATGTCGGCGTCGCTCAGCGGCCGCGGCGGCGGTGCGTCTACCGCGGGCGGGGTGTCGGCCTCGGGCTTGGTGACCGGCGCGGCGGGCTGCGGCGCTGCGGCTTCACGCTGCCGCGCAGCCTTGAGCCGGGCGCGGTGGGCGAGGAAGGACTCGCCGGGCTGACGGGTCTCGTCACTCACTGGGCGCACTCCGGTGACGGCGCTTCTTCTTGCCCTGCGGGGCGGGCACCGGCGCGAGCAGCGTCCACGCCTCGATCCAGTCGCGCACGTCGCCGGCGACCGGGCAGGAGAGCACCTCGTTCTCGGTCTCCATGTAATCGACCGCCTCGAGCTGGCTCAGCGTGGCGTGGCTCGGCTCCAGGGCACCGTCGACCGGGTCGACGGTGCAGATCACGAACAGCCGCGGCGTCGCGCTCTGCAGGTTGTAGTGATAGTCGTCGACCTGGTCGCGGTAGAGCCGCAGCTGGACGCCATGGTAGGTGATGCGGTCGCCGTCCTCCGTTGTGGCCGCGGAACGCGGCCCGTCACCGGAGAGCTGCACCGCGTCGAGCTGCCAGCGCTCGCTCTCCCAGCGCCCCACCTGCACCGGCTCGCGCCGCAGGGTCACGTCGAGGGCCTGCTGGTCGGGCAGCGGCGTGGTGCCGCCGGTCGGGTTCGTGGTCATCGGGAACGCAATCCTCGTGATGGGTGTCAAGCAAGCTAGCAGCCCGCGCCCGGAAGGCAAAGCATAACCCGCAGCACATGCTACGCTCCTTTTCGATCGCGGCGAGGCCGCGCCGTTCCACGGCCATGAACCAGACCACCCCCCGCCCCCTGCTCAGCGACGCCGGCCTGCGCCCGGTGCACCCGGCCACGGTGCACGACGAGACCGGCGCCACGCGCGAGGTGAGCATCGCCGGCGAGCACCCGTTGACGCTCTACGTCGACAAGCGCGAGGTGGTGACCCTGATGACCCTCGGCACCCACCCCGAGGCACTGGTGCTCGGCTTCCTGCGCAACCAGGCGCTGGTCGACGAGCTCGCCGAGCTGGTCAGCGTGCAGGTCGACTGGGAGGTCGAGGCCGCGGCGGTCACCACCCGCGACGGGCGCGACGACTGGGACGCGAAGCTGGCGAAACGCACGGTGACCAGCGGCTGCGGCCAGGGCACCCAGTTCGGCAATCTGATGGAGCGCATCGAGGCGATCGACCTGCCGAAAGTGCCGGTCCGGCAGTCGCTGCTCTACGAACTCCTCGGCACCCTCTCCAAGGAGAACGCCATCTACAAGGCGGCCGGGGCGGTGCACGCCTGCGCGCTGTGCCGCGGCACCGAGGTGCTCTACTTCGTCGAGGACGTCGGGCGCCACAACGCCCTCGACGCCATCGCCGGGCAGATGTGGCTCGACGGCGTCGACGGCGGCGACTGCATCCTCTACACCACCGGCCGGGTCACCTCCGAGATGGTCATCAAGGCGACCCAGATGGGCGTGCCGATCCTGCTGTCGCGCTCCGGCATGACCCACATGGGCCTGGAGCTCGGGCAGAAGGTCGACATGCTGCTGGTCGCGCGCGCCAAGGGGCGCCACTTCCTGGTGTTCCACGGCGCCGAGCGCATCGAGTTCGACGCCCTCTGAAGGGCCGCCCGTCGGGCATTCGCGTCCGATCTGCTAGGCTTCCGGTTGATGCGTGCTGCAGTGCGGCGTGCCGGATCGCGACATGGAAGCCAGTCAAGCCCCCTATCTCCTGCTGATCAGCGCACACGGCCTGATCCGCGGCCAAGAACCCGAACTCGGCCGTGACGCCGACACCGGCGGCCAGGTCAAGTACGTGCTCGAACTCGCCGAGGCGCTCGCCGCGCGCGACGACATCGGCCGCGTCGACCTGGTCACGCGGCTGATCGACGACCCGGCGGTCGACCCGGGCTACACCGAGCCCGAGGAGGCGCTGGCCAACGGCGCCCGGCTGGTGCGCATCCCGTGCGGTCCCGACGGCTACATCGTCAAGGAACAGCTCTGGGACCACCTCGACAGCTTCGCCGACAACCTGCTCGCCTGGCTGCGCGAGCAGCCACGCACGCCCGACCTGGTGCACAGCCACTACGCCGACGCCGGTTACGTCGGCACCCTCGTCGCACGTCAGCTCGACATCCCGCTGGTGCACACAGGTCATTCGCTGGGCCGGGTCAAGCGACGCCGGCTGCTCGCCAGCGGCGTCGACGGCGAGGCGATCGAGTCGCGCTTCAACATGGCGCGGCGCATCAATGCCGAGGAGGAGACGCTCGCGGTCGCCGAACTGGTGGTGACCAGCACCCAACAGGAGATCGAGGAGCAGTACGCCCTCTACGACGGCTATACCCCCGAGCGCATGAAGGTGGTCCCGCCGGGCGTCGACCTGGGACGTTACCGCCCACCGGCGGATGGCGACGACGAAGACCCGCTCGCGGCACGCTTTGACCGCTTCCTGCGCGACCCGGCCAAGCCGTGCGTGCTGGCGCTCTCGAGGCTCGACCGGCGCAAGAACAACGTCACGCTGGTCGAGGCGTTTG
>CBDTVS010000106.1:0-6163 GCA_965364245.1 uncultured Gammaproteobacteria bacterium
TCCTACGCCCAGCGTGCCGCGCAGCAGCAGCCGTCGCTTGTTGTCTACCTTCATCTCCGTTCCTCCTTCATGTGAAAGTCGGCTTGAGTCGTCCTGCGCCCATAGACGCCTGGATAGCCCTAGGGTCAAAAGCAGGTTCGATGCCAACTTGTCGAGCTGATAAAAATCAACAAGATGCATCTGATGGACGGAACTCCGAGGCGCTGATGATTGCAATTTGCAATCTATCCGATGATTGCATTTTGCACTCATCGCCCCGGTTTCCATCGTAAGTACATATCCGAATTGGCGATTTTCCCATCGCTACCTATCCTTCTGCATGGGTCGGATGACCTGCATGGAACGGCTCGACGGTCATGGACGCGACGGTCAAATCCCCTGGTAGAACCCTGGTGCTCGGTCTCGGCAACGCCATGCTGAGCGACCTCGGCGCGGGCATCGAACTGATCCATCGCCTGCGGCGACGCCGTCCGCGACCGGTCGACATCGACCTGATCCGTGTCGGGCTGGTCAACGTCTCGCTCGCCCAGGTGGTCGGCGAGTACGCGAAACTGATCGTGGTGGAAGCCCGCCCCGTAGGCGGCGAGGCCGGCACCGTGGTCGAGATGCAGGGCACGCGCATGGACGCGTTCCTCAGGCAGCAGACCGGCGATGCGGCCACCCTCTCGGATCTCCTCGCCCTGCTCGATGCCGAGGGTCGCCTACCCGCGCAGCGCGCACTGCTGCTGGTGCAGCCGGGCTCGGCACGTGTCGGCCACGGGCTGTCGCGGCCCGTCGCCGCGGCGCTGGAGGAACTAGGTGAGCGGGTGCTGGCGCGTGCCGAGTCGTGGAGCACGCCGTCACGCCAGACGCCCGGTGCGGCGCGGGTGGATTTTCACCTCACCGAAACGGCGCACAGCTGACACCTCTTGCCCCGGCGAGGGGCGCAACGAGCAACGTGCACCACGGGACCTGTCTCGGGACGCCCTGTGTCGGAAGCGCCGGTCAGCGCCCCGCTTTCCCAAGCCTGCGCCACAACGTCGACTTGTCGATGCCGAGCCGCTGCGCGGCCCGGGAACGGTTACCGTCACACGCTGCGAGCACCCGTTCGATGTAGCGTCGTTCGAGTTCGGCCAGCGTCGGCCAGTCGTCGGTCAGCGCTGCGGCCTGCGTGGTGTTGACCACGGCACCCGCCTCCAGCTCGAGGCGCGGTCCGTCGGCCAGTGCCGCGCATCGCTCAACCACGTTGCGCAGCTCGCGGACATTGCCTGGCCACGGCCGTCGCTGCAGCTCGCGCAGCGTGGCCTCGTCGAACGTCTCGAGCCGCGTGCCGTGCTGCCGGTTGAAGTCGTCGAGAAAGTGGCGCACCAGCAACGGGATGTCCTCGGGCCGCTCGCGCAGCGGTGGCATGCGCAGGTCGAGCACGTTGAGGCGGTGGTAGAGGTCGTCGCGGAAAGCCCCCTCACCGACCAGCGTCGCGAGGTCGCGGTTGCTGGCCGCGATGAAGCGCACGTCGATGTCGATCGGGCGCACTCCGCCAACGCGGGTCAGCTGCTGCTCCTGGATGACGCGCAGCAGGCGTGTCTGCATCGCCGTCGAGATGTTGCCGATCTCGTCGAGGAACACCGTGCCGCCACTCGCGGTCTCGAGCAGCCCGCGCTTGGTCTGCACCGCGCCGGTGAAAGCGCCACGCTCGTGACCGAACAGCTCGCTCTCGAGCAGGCTGTCGCTGAGCGCGCCGCAGTCGATGACCACGAACGGCCGGTCGGCGTCCGGTCCGAGGTCGTGAACCGCCCGCGCCGCGAGCTCCTTGCCGGTACCCGACTCGCCCTGGATCACGACATGGCTGCGCACCAGCGCGACACGCGCGATACGTGCACGTACCGCCTCCAGCGCGGCACTGGTCCCGACCAGCGCCCGGGCCCGTTTCTGCGCACCGAGCTCCTGGCGCAGCAGGCGGTTCTCGCCGAGCAGGCGGCGATGCTCGAGCGTGCGCTCGACCAGCCGCGCCAGCTCCTCCATGTCGTAAGGCTTCTTCAGGAAGTCGCTGGCGCCGAGACGCAGCGCCTCGATCGCGCTCTCGACCGTCGAGTAGGCGGTGACCAGCAGCACCGGCACCTCGCCGTCGAGCTTGCGGATGGCGCGCAGCAGCTCCAGACCGTCCATTTCGGGCATGCGCAGGTCGCTGATCACGCAGGCCGCGCCGTGCGCGCGGAACCGCTCCAGCAGGCGCTGCGGCTCGCGGAAGACGTGGACCGTGAACGGGCAGTCGACGCAGAACCGCTCCACCAGCTCGCCGGCGCGTGGATCGTCGTCGACGAACAGCACCTCCGGACGCGGGCTCATGCCGCGCCCTCCACGGCCAGCGGCAGCTCGAGGCGCGCCTCGGCCCCGCCCCCGTCGCGCTCGACCAGCACGAGGCGGCCCCCGTTCTGCTCGGCGAGTCCGAGCGCGACGGCAAGCCCGAGACCGGTGCCGACCCCGACCGGCTTGGTGGTGAAGAACGGCTCGAACAGGCGCTCGCGATCGGCGGCCGGCAGCCCCGCGCCCCGATCGCAGACCCGCACCCGCAGCCAACCGTCGCTGATCTCTGCCATCACGTCGACCGTAGCGCCTTCCGGACTGGCCTGCACGGCGTTCAGCAACAGGTTGATCAGCACCTGTTGCAGCTGACCGCGGTCGGCATCGCAGGCCGCGTCGGCGAGCCCCTGGTCGTGGAGCTGCAGCGCGATCGCGGACTGACGCGCCGGCTCTGCCACCGCCGCGAGTGCGTCGCGCAGCCAGCCGGCCACGCCGAAGCGCTCCCGCCGCGCCGGCGCCTGGCGCGCGAAATCGAGCACACCCCGGATGATCGACGCCGCGCGCAGCGCCTCCTCGCGCGCCGCATCGAGATCCTGGCGCGGCAGGTCGGCGTCTTCGGGCAACTCGCGGCGCACCAGCTTCAGGTAGGCGAGAACGTTGTTGAGCGGGTTGTTGATTTCGTGCGCGAGACCCGCGGCCATCTGGCCGATGCTGGCCAGGCGCGCCTGGCCGAGCAGCTGCTGCTGGGCGGCGTCACGCTCGCGGTCGGCGCGCGCGAGGCGGTCTGCGAGCCGGTTGAAGGCGATGCCCAGCCGACGCACCTCGAGGGGACCTTCCGGCGTCACCCGACACGTGCGATCGCCTTCGGTGAAGCCGGCGAGCGTGCGCTCGAGGCGAGCCACCGGCTGCGCCACACGCCGCGCGCCCCAGTGCGCCAGGCCGAAGAAGACCAGCAGCGCCAGAGCGGCACCGACGGCGATCGCCTGGCGTCCCTGGCGGTAGCGCACCAGCAGGGCGCCGCGATCGACCCTGGCCAGCAGCAGCCAGCTGGTCAGGCGGTTTGGGTAGGGATGGAGCTCGGCGTGATACCACGCGGCGGACGCGGCCGGCAGGTCGTCCAGGTGCCCCTCGCCCCCCGCCTGCAACGCCTTCCAGGGGGCCTCCGGGTAGCTGGCGGGCAACGTGCGCGGCGCGCCGTCGAGGTCGGTGAGCTGCAGGCCGGTGACGCTGTCGTAGAGCAGTTGCCCGTGACGCACCGGCTCCGCGGAATCGAGTTCGACCAGCAGCAGCCCGGCATCGTAGAGCCGTGGCACGCGTTCCAGCGCACGGTCGACGTGCAGGCCCCAGGTGGTGGCGGCGAGGTAGCCGACCACCTCGCCCTCGAACTGCAGCGGCACCACCGCGTCGAGCATGGTCAGGCGGCGCGGCGCGTCGAGGCCGCGGCGCGTGCTCGGCAGGATGGTGAACGCGACCTCGCCCGGCACCAGGCCGCGCAGCCACGCGGTGAAGGCCGGGTCGTCGCTCTCCTCCTCCACCTGCGGCAGGATACCGAGGCCCTCGAACTCCGCGGGCACGCTGCGCGCCCCGCGCACCTTGATGCGCGTGATGCCGTCGCGATCCATCACGCGCAGGAGCTGAAACGTGGTGACCGGCTGCTGGAACGCCTCCAGGAACCGGTTCAGGCGCGCCGCGGCGGCCGCGTAGCCCGGCGGCCGGCTCGGGTCGCGGCTGGCGGCGAGCAGCGGCAGGTAGTCGGTGAGCGCCTGCACCCGGGCCAGCCCCAGCAGCATCTCGCGCTCGGCGAAGAGCTGGCGCTCCACCGCAGAGAGCGCACCGCGCAGGTTGGCGCCGAGCTGGTCGGCCACCTCGCGCCGGTGCGCCTGTTCGAGGTGGCCGACGGCGACCAGGCCAGAGACGCCCAGCGGCAGCGCCGCGGCCAGCAGGGCCCAGAGCAGGATGTGGGTGCGGAGCTGCAAACGCGACGTCCCCCTTCGCGTCCGATGATGGCACACGCCCCGATGCCTGTCCCGGCGTCGGGGCGCTCGCTATACTGCCGGCCGATGGACGCGCTCCGCCCGATCGTCGTGCTGCTGCTGCTCGCCCTGCTGCTCGCCGGGTGCGGCAGGAAGGGGCCGCTGTACCTACCCGAGGAGGGCGCGCCGCCCCCCACCGGCAACACCTGACAGCGATGGATCACTTCACCCGTATCGACGGCCGGCTGCACGGCGAACAGGTGCCGCTCGAGCGGCTGGCCGAACGCTTCGGCACCCCGCTCTACGTCTACTCGCGGGCCACCCTCGAACGCCACTGGCACGCCTTCGACTCCGCCCTGGGCGAGTTGCCGCACCTGGTCTGCTACGCGGTCAAGGCCAACTCCAACCTCGGCGTGCTCGACGTGCTGGCCCGGCTCGGCTCCGGCTTCGACATCGTCTCGGGTGGCGAGCTCGAGCGCGTACGCCGCGCGGGCGGCGACCCGGCGCGCGTGGTCTTCTCCGGGGTGGGCAAGCGCGCCGACGAGATGGCCGCGGCGCTCGCCGCCGGGATCCGCTGTTTCAACGTCGAGTCGGCCGCGGAGCTCGCACGCCTGAACAGCGTGGCCGGACAGGCCGGCGCCGTCGCCCCGGTGTCGCTGCGCGTCAATCCGGACGTCGACGCCGGCACCCACCCCTACATCGCGACCGGGCTGCGCGAGAACAAGTTCGGTGTCGACATCGATGCCGCGTTCGCGCTCTACCGCGAAGCGGCGGCGATGCCGCACGTGGCCGTGACCGGCATCGATTGCCACATCGGCTCGCAACTGACGGCCCTGGCGCCGTTCACCGATGCACTGCGGCGCGTGCTGGCGCTGGTCGACCGCCTCGCCGAGGCCGGCATCGGCCTGGATCACCTCGATCTCGGTGGCGGCCTCGGCATCCGCTACCACGACGAGATTCCGCCCGAGCCGGCCGACTACGTGCAGGCGCTGCGCCCGCTGCTGGCCGGTCGTGAACTGGAGCTGCTGATCGAACCGGGCCGCGCGATCGCCGGCAACGCCGGGGTGCTGCTGACCCGTGTCGAGCACCTGAAGTCGACCGAGGCGCACGACTTCGCGATCGTCGACGCGGCGATGAACGACCTGATCCGGCCCGCGCTGTACCAGGCCTGGATGGCGATCGAGCCGGTCACCGAGAACGGCACGGGCGAGACCCGCCGCTACGACGTGGTCGGACCGGTCTGCGAAACCGGTGACTTCCTCGGCAAGGCGCGCGAACTCGCGCTCGCTGAGGGCGACCTGCTCGCGGTGCGCGGTGCCGGCGCCTACGGCTTCGTGATGAGTTCCAACTACAACACCCGGCCGCGTGCCGCCGAGGTTCTGGTCGACGGCGACCGGGCGCACCTGGTGCGTGCGCGCGAGACCCTCGACGACCTGCTGCGCGGCGAGCAGACCCTGCCCGCATCCGCATGAGCCGCTTCGCCCCGTTGCCACGCACCCCGGAGCCGGAGCTGATGGACGGCGAGGCGCAGGCGCGCGCCTATGCCGAGGCCGATTTCAGCGAACCGCACGATCGGTTCGTCACGCTGTTCGGGGAGTTCTTCTCCGGGCTGGCGGTCGACGACCGCGTGATCGATCTGGGCTGCGGCACCGCCGACGTCACGCTGCGCTTCGCGCGCGCCTTCCCGGAGTGCCACATCGATGGCGTCGACGGCTCGGCGGCGATGCTCGCCCACGCCCGGGAGGCGGTCGCCGCCGCCGACCTCGCGGCGCGCATCGAGCTGCTGCAGGACCGGCTCCCGGAGGCGACGCTGCCGGCCGCGACCTACCCGGTGATCCTCTGCAACAGCCTGCTGCACCACCTGCACCGCCCCGGCGTGCTATGGGCGACGTCGACCGCCTCGCCGAACC
>CBDTVS010000107.1:0-6144 GCA_965364245.1 uncultured Gammaproteobacteria bacterium
CCAGCCGCCCGCCGGGGCCGATGCCCAGCGCATGCAGGCGCCACCACCGCCGCCACTCGCCGAGCCAGCTACTGAGGCCACCGCACAATCGGCCACGCCTGGCGAGATTCAAGTCGAACCCGCAGGGCAGCCGATCGAGATAAGCGTGGTCGAGGGTGAAACCCCTGACCAGATCAAGGCGAGAGAGGAAGCGCTCAAAGTAGAGCAGGAGCGCCAGAAGGTCATGCAGGAGAACGCCCAGATCGAGCGCAGGAATGCCGAGATCAAAAAAGCCAACTGTCAGGGCGCGCGCAACAACCTCGAGATGCTCCAGCGCAATCGCCCGGTGCGCATCGAGCAGGGCGATGGCAGCCGCGCGAAGCGCTACAGCGCCGAGGAGCGCCAGGCGGCGATCCGCGAGGCGCAGAAGCAGGTCCGCGAGAACTGCAACTGATCGCGCGCCGCGCTGTACCCCGCTCGGGGCGGCTGGCAGAATTCCACGTTCCTTCACCACTTCCCTGAACCGGGCGGAGTCGACCCAGCATGCGCGTATCCGAGTTTCCCCTCTCCACCCTCAAGGAGACCCCCTCCGACGCCGAGGTGATCAGCCACCAGCTGATGCTGCGCGCCGGGATGATCCAGCGTCTCGCGGCCGGCATCTACAGCTGGATGCCGCTCGGGCTGCGCGTGCTGCGCCGGGTCGAGCAGATCGTGCGCGAGGAGATGGACGCGGCCGGGGCGCTGGAATTGCTGATGCCGGCGGTGCAGCCGGCCGAGCTTTGGCATGAGTCGGGGCGCTGGCAGGCCTACGGTCCGGAGCTGCTGCGCCTCAACGACCGCCACGCACGCGAGTTCTGCTTCGGCCCCACCCACGAAGAGGTGATCACCGACATCGCGCGACGCGAGCTGCGCAGCTACCGCCAGCTGCCGGTCAACTACTACCAGATCCAGACCAAGTTCCGCGACGAGATCCGCCCCCGCTTCGGCGTGATGCGCGCCCGCGAGTTCATCATGAAGGACGCCTACTCCTTCCACGTCGACCAGGCCTCGCTGCAGCAGACCTACGAGCGCATGCATGCCGCCTACAGCCGGGTCTTCGAGCGCTGCGGCCTGCGCTTCCGCGCCGTCGCGGCCGACAGTGGCGCCATCGGCGGTGCCGTCTCCCACGAGTTCATGGTGCTCGCCGACTCCGGCGAGGACGCGATCGCCTTCTCCGACGGCAGCGACTACGCCGCCAACGTCGAGACCGCCGAGGCGCTCGCCCCCGCCGCGACGCGGCCGGCACCGACCGAGGCCATGCGCCTGGTCGACACACCTGACGCCAAGACCATCCAGCAACTGGTCGACGTTCACGGCCTGCCGGTCGAGAAGACGGTCAAGACGCTGGTCGTCGCCGCCGCGGAGGAGAGCGACGCGCAGCTGGTCGCGTTGCTGGTGCGTGGTGACCACGAACTCAACGCCATCAAGGCCGAGAAGCTGCCGCAGGTCGCCGCACCGCTGCGCTTCGCCAGCGAGGCGGAGATCCGCGCCGCGATCGGCGCCGGACCCGGTTCACTGGGCCCGGTCGAGCTGCCGATCCCGTGCATCGTCGACCGTACGGTGGCGCTGATGAGCGATTTCGGCGCCGGCGCCAACGTCGACGACAAGCACCACTTCGGCATCAACTGGGAACGCGACGTGCCCCTGCCGGAGGTCGCCGACCTGCGCAACGTGCAGCCCGGTGACCCGAGCCCCGACGGCAACGGCGCACTCGCCATCGCGCGCGGCATCGAGGTCGGCCATATCTTCCAGCTCGGCGACAAGTACAGCCGCGCGATGGGCGCGACGGTGCTCGACGAAGCGGGCCGCGAACAGGTGATGGCGATGGGCTGCTACGGCATCGGCATCTCGCGCATCGTCGCCGCCGCGATCGAGCAGAACAACGACGAGCGCGGCATCGTATGGCCGGCACCGCTGGCCCCGTTCCAGGTCGCGCTGCTGCCGATGAACCTGGCCAAGTCGCATCGCGTGCGCGAGGCGGCCGAGGCGCTGCACGAGCAGCTGGTCGCGGCCGGCATCGACGTGCTGTTCGACGATCGTGGCGTGCGCCCCGGGGTGATGTTCGCCGACGCCGAGCTGATCGGCCTGCCGCACCGCGTGGTGGTCGGCGAGAAAGGGCTCGACCGCGGCGTGGTCGAGTACCGGGGACGGCGCGACGAGGCGGCCACGGACGTCCCGCTCGACGCCATCGTCGCGTTCCTCGCGGAGCGGAACTAGCCGCGCATGCGCTGCACGCGCCGCGCCGTCCTGCTCGTCTTTCTGCTCCTCACATTTCCCGCCCTGGCCGACCGCGAAGCACCCGACGAGGCGTTGCGCGAACTGGTGCGCGAGGCGGTCGCCGCCAGCGAGAGCTTCGATGACCGCTTCGACGCCGAAGTATGGCTGGTCGACATGTCGTCACGTCTCGCCGCACGGCCACGCGCACCGGATCCCGACGAGCGCCTGGAACTGCTGCGCATGGTGCACGAGGAGGCGCGCCGGGCCAGCCTCCAGCCGGAGCTGGTGCTGTCAGTGATCGAGGTCGAGAGCAATTTCGACCGCTTCGCGATCTCGGAGGCGGGTGCGCTCGGGCTGATGCAGGTGATGCCGTTCTGGCTCGACGAGCTCGAGCAACCCGAGGCCAACCTGTTCCGGCCGCGCACCAACCTGCGCATCGGCACCACCATCCTGCGCTACTACCTCGAGCGGGAGCAGGGCAACATGCGCCGCGCACTGGCGCGCTACAACGGCAGCCTCGGCGAGAACTGGTACCCGGACCGGGTGTTTCGCGCCCTGAACACGCGCTGGGCGCCCTGAGCCGCGATCAGTCGTCCGCGCTGGGCGCGACGTTGAGCACTTCCTGCACCGTGGTCAGACCCGCGGCCACCTTGCGCGCACCGGCCAGACGCAACGGGTGCATGCCCTCCCGGTAACAGGCCTGACGCAGGTCGGCGAGATCGGTGGTGGTGTTGATGTGACGCCGCAGTTCCTGGCTCACCAGCAGGCTCTCGTAGAGTCCGATGCGCCCACGGAAGCCGGTACGACGGCACTCGAGGCAGCCCTCGGCCGAGAACACCTCGTCGGGGCGGGCCACCTTCCACGGCGCAACCAGCGCCTCCCAATCCTGGTCCTCCAGATGGCCCGGCTGGCGGCAGCTCGGACAGAGCGTGCGCACCAGGCGCTGCGCGAGCACGCCGAGCAGGGTCGCACGCACCATGTGCGGTGCCACGCCGAGTTCGAGCAGGCGCGTGATCGCCGACGGCGCGTCGTTGGTGTGCAGCGTCGACAGCACCAGGTGGCCGGTCAGGGCGGCCTGGATCGCCATCTCGGCGGTGTCGCGGTCGCGGATCTCGCCGACCATGATGATGTCCGGGTCCTGGCGCAGCAGCGTACGGATGCCGCTGGCGAAGGTGACGCCGATCCCGGCCTGGACCTGCATCTGGTTGAAGCTGTCCTCGACCATCTCGATCGGATCCTCGACCGAGCAGACGTTGATCTCGGGCCGTGCCAGCTGCTTGAGCGTCGAGTAGAGCGTGGTGGTCTTGCCCGAGCCGGTCGGTCCGGTCACCAGCACGATGCCGTTGACGTGGCCGACCATCGACTGCCAGCGCTCGCGGTCAGCCTTGGCGAAGCCGAGGTCGGCGAAGCTGCGCACCAGCACCTCGGGGTCGAAGATGCGCATCACCAGCTTCTCGCCGAACGCGGTCGGCATGGTCGACAGGCGCAACTCGATCTCGCCGCCGGACGGCGTCTTGGTCTTGATGCGCCCGTCCTGCGGCCGGCGCCTCTCGACCACGTCCATGCGCCCGAGCGTCTTCAGGCGGCTGGTCACCGCGACCATCACCGTCGCCGGCATCTCGTAGACGCCGTGCAGCACGCCGTCGATGCGGAACCGGATGTGTCCGACCTCGCGCCGCGGCTCGATGTGGATGTCGCTGGCGCGTTGGTCGAAGGCGTACTGCAGCAGCCAGTCGACGATGCTGACCACGTGACGGTCGTTGGCGTCGAGCTTGCCCTCGCGGCCGAGCGCGACGAGCTGCTCGAGGTTGGTGATGCCGCTCGGCGCGCGGTCGTGTTCCGCCGAGGCGCCCTTCATCGAGCGGCTCAGGTTGTAGAACTCGTCGAGGTAGCGAACGATGTCGAGCGGGTTGGCGATCACCCGCGCGATCTCCCGCTTGAGCACCGGCTGCAGTTCCTGCTGCCAGTCGAACTGGTAGGGCTCGGCGGTGGCGAACACGACCCGCCCGGGTTCAACCAGCACCGGCAGGATGTTGCGCTTGTGGGCGTAGGCGTAGGAGACCGTGGCCGTGACCTCCGGCACGTCGACCTTGAGCGGGTCGATACGCAGGTACTCCAGATCGTGGCGCCGGGCAAGCCACTCGGTCAGGTAGTCGAGCGTCAGCGGCTCGTGCGGCTCGCGCTTGGCCCGGTAGTGCTGGTTGCCGACCAGCACCAGCGGGTGGATGCGCGGCCCGCGGCGATGCTGGTTGGTGATGCGCATCTCGCTCGCCTGCTCGGCGTCGAGCAGGCCGTCCGCGACCAGATCCTGCAGCACCATCTCGAGTGTCAGGGCCTGACCCTCGCGCAGCTGCAGGTCGTCGGCGGCTCCCGGTGCGGTCTGGTTCATCGCTGTCTCATCCCGTCGTGAAACCTGCCGGAGGCGTCCCGTCGTGTATCGACGCCTCCACCCTGGTGACCTGCGCCGCGGGCGGGCCGTCGTGCAACCACGCCGCGAGTGCGTCGAGCGCCGCCTCCGCACCGCAGGCAACCACCTCGACCCGGCCGTCGGCGAGGTTGCGCGCCGTCCCGGTCAGGCCGAGCGCCTCGGCAGTCCGCCGGGTCGAGGCGCGGGAGAAGACCCCCTGCACCCGCCCGCTGATCAGCCAGCGCCGGCACCCGCTCACCCATGCACCCTGCGCGTCCCGATCCACGTGGGGCGTGCCGTCGAGCAGACCTCGTCGCGTTCGGGTTCCATGGCCACAGTGAAGCGCTTCGGCGTGTCGATGTCCACCGTGAGCGGACGCCGGCACGCCCCACCGGGCCTGCGGAACGGCCCCCTGCGGGCACGCTCAGGTGCGGGTCGGCCCCGTCCGGCGTTGCGGACCCTGCTGCCGCGGTGCGTCGATGATCCGCTCGAGCTGCTCGGCGGTCACCGGGCCGTTGTGCCGCTTCACCAGCGTGCCGTCCGGACCGATGATGTAGCTGGTCGGCAGGCCAAACATGCGGCTGAACGGACTCATGCGCTCGGGATCCTCGCGCAGGATGGGGTAGTTGATCTCGAGCTCGGCGGCGAAGTCGCGCAGCAGTTGGGTGTCGATGCTCTCGGTGTTCACGCCGATCACCACGGCATCGTCGTCGGCATGCCTGGCGTGGAACGCGACCAGTTCCGGAATCTCGGTGATGCACGGCGGGCACCAGGTCGCCCAGTAGTTCACGATCACCCACTTGCCGCGGTACTGCGCGATGTCGTGCGGGTTGCCGTCGAGGTCGGGTAGGTTCAGCTCGACCCGCTCGCCGGCGAAACCGGGGCCGGCCGTCAGCAGGAGCGCCAGAACCAGCAGCGTCCGCAACATCAGATGACGCAGGGCATGGCGTGGCGTCGGAGGGGTGTGGGTCTCGTTCACGTCATCTCCAGCCCCGTGGCATCTGCTCGGCGTGGCGCGAATCCGGATAAGGATGTCGTGACCGACGCTATACGGGGCCCGGACGACCGTCAATTGCCGTCAGGAGATAGCCCGGGTCTGCAGAGCCGTCAGCGGCGCTATTGGCCCGGTGCGCGCTCGCGAACGGCGGTCGCGCCCTCGCGCGCGGCCTCGGCCAGTCGCCGCGCATCGTCGTAGCGGCGCGCCTCGAGGGCCGCCTCGGCCTCGCGCAGCATCCGCTCGGCTTCGGCGAGATCGGCCCGGTCCGCGGGGCGCTCGGCGTAGTCGCGCGCGGCATGGATCGCCTGGCGCGCATCGCTCATCTCCTGCACCGGGGCCCCAGCGCAGGCTACGACCAGCAGCAGCGACAGCAGACAGCACGCACGGCAGAAGGCTTTCATCGGGGCGCTGGACCGTTGACAGGCGGTGGCGGCAGAGTGCCCGGCACGACATGCAGCGTCAAGCCGCGGGCGCGCCTTGCCACGCGGCCGTGCGCGACCTACCC
>CBDTVS010000108.1:0-6136 GCA_965364245.1 uncultured Gammaproteobacteria bacterium
GCAGCTACGCGCGTGCCGGCAACGTGCTCTCGCTGCGCACCCGCGGCTTCCGTCACGCCGACGGCGAGCAGGGCACCCAGGGCGCCGTGGTGCGTTTCGCCGACGGTCGAATTACGGCGCTCACCGCGCCCGGCGGCGGCGCGTTGTCGCTGCTGCGCCTGGAGCCGCTGGAGATCGGCGGCATCTACCCGGCGCACAACGAAGACCGCGTTCTGGTGCGCCTCGAGGAGGTGCCGCCGATCCTGATCGAGACGCTGCTGACCATCGAGGATCGTCACTTCTACAGCCATCCCGGGGTCGACCCGGGGGCCATCGCGCGTGCGATGTGGGCCAACCTGCGTAGCGGCAAGGTCAGCCAGGGTGGCAGCACGCTGACCCAGCAGCTGGTCAAGAACTTCTTCCTGACCCCGGAGCGCAGCCTGTGGCGCAAGGTCAACGAGGCGCTGATGGCGCTGCTGCTCGAGTGGCGCTACCCGAAGCAGGAGATCCTCGAGGCCTACCTCAACGAGGTCTACCTCGGCCAGGACGGTACGCGGGCGATCCACGGCTTCGGTCGCGCGAGCCTCGACTACTTCGGGGTGCCGCTGGCGCAGGTCGACCTGCCGAAGGCGGCGCTGCTGGTCACGCTGCTACGCGGCGCGTCCTACTACGACCCGCGCCGCAACCCGGAGCGGGCGCGCGAGCGGCGCGACCGCATCATCACCACGCTGCACGAGCGCGGCCTGATCGAGGCCGGTGCGGCCGAGGCGGCACGTCGTCAGCAGCTCGGCGTGACCCGCGAGCGCGGCACCGCGTCGGTGAGCCACCCGGCCTTCTTCGACCTGGTGCGTCGTCAGCTGCGTCGCGACTACCGCGACGAGGACCTGCGCAGTGAGGGACTGCGCATCTTCACCACCCTCGACCCGCTGGTGCAGGCCGACGTCGACCAGGTGGTGGCGAGCGAGCTGCCGGCGCTCGAGCAGGCGCGCAAGCTCCCGGGCGGCAAGCTGCAGGCGGCGGTGATCGTCAGCCGCGCCGAGGGCGGCGAGGTGCTGGCGGTGGCCGGTGACCGGCGGCCGCGCTATGCCGGTTTCAACCGGGCGCTCGACGCGGTGCGCCCGATTGGATCGCTGGTCAAGCCGGCCGTCTACCTCGCCGCGCTCGAGCGCGGCTACACGCTGGCCACGCCGATCGAGGACGAGCCGTTCGAGCTCACCCTCGAGGACGGCGACACCTGGGCGCCCAACAACTACGATCGCCAGGCGCACGGGCGCGTGCCGCTCTACAGCGCGCTCGCCAATTCCTACAATCTGGCCACCGCGCGGCTCGGCATGGCACTCGGCGTGCCACGCACCGTCGAGGCCCTGCAGCGTCTCGGGTTGCGCCGTCCGGTGAAGGCCTTCCCGTCGCTGCTGCTCGGCGCGGTCGAGATGACCCCGCTCGAGGTTGCCCAGCTCTACCAGACGCTGGCCGGCAACGGTTTCTTCACGCCGCTGCGCGCGATCCGCGAGGTGGTCGCCGCCGACGGCACGCAGCTGCAGCGCTACCCGCTGACGGTCGAGCAGCGGGTCGACCCGGGCGTGATCCACCAGCTCACCTGGGCGCTACAGGAGGTGGTGCGCAGCGGCACGGCGCGCTCGCTGACCCCCGCGGTCGCGGCGCTGGGTGTCGCGGGCAAGACCGGCACCACCGACGACCTGCGCGACAGCTGGTTTGCCGGTTACAGTGGCGAACACGTGGCGGTCGCGTGGGTCGGACGCGACGACAACGAGCCGACCGGGCTGACCGGGGCGAGTGGCGCACTGCGGGTCTGGGGGCGCACCCTGGGGCGCCTTGACAGCGCACCGCTGGCGCCGGTGCCACCGGAAGGGGTGGTCTCGACCTGGCTCGAGCTCGATCCCCCGCGGCGCAGCGCCGCCGATTGCCCGGGGGCGGTGCAGTTGCCGGTGGCCGCGGCGCGTCTGCCGGTCGAGGCGAGTGACTGCGGACGCCGCGCCGAGGGTGGCGATTCGCTTGGAGACTGGATTAAGGGGCTGTTCGAATGAACCTCAGACAGGAAACGCTGTTCGGACTGCTGGGCTGCCTGCTGCTCGCAGGCTGTGCCGCGCCGTCAGGTCGTATCGCCCCGGTGGAGTCGCGCAGCGTCAACCAACCGGTGCCAGTCGTTCCGACGCCTGCACCGGTCAGCGCGCCGTCCGACGCATCGGTGACGGTGACGGCCATGCCGGCCCCGGAACCGGCGTCCGGGACGCCGCGCCCGCTGTATCCCGTCACGCCGTCCGCCGCACCGCCCGCCACGCCCACGCCACAGGCGGCGTCATCACCTGCGCCGGCGAGCCCGCCCCCATCACCACAGCAGCTGGCCCTCGTGACGCCGGTGACGAAGACCGACGCGGTCGACGGCATCCTGCGCGACGTGCGCCGCAACTGGGCGGCCGGCCAGCACGAGCAGGCCGCGGCCGGCCTCGAGCGCGCGCTGCGCATCGAGCCGTCCAACCCCTACCTCTGGCAGCACCTCGCCGCGGTGCGCCTCGACCAGGGCAAATCGCAGCAGGCCGAGCAGTTCGCGGCCAAGTCGAACAGCGTCGCCGGCGACAGCGCGCCGCTGCGCCTGCGCAACTGGCGCATCATCGCTGAGGCGCGGCGGCTCGGTGGCGATGCGGCTGGGGCGCGCGAGGCCGAGGCGCGCGCGTCGACCTACGGGACCGGACGGTGATCGAGGCCGACCCGGCGCAATTGCTCGACGCCGGCGGCCCCTTCGCCCGGCTGCTCGACGGCTTCGCGCCACGCCGCCAGCAGCAGGAGATGGCAACGGCCATCGCCGCGGTGCTGGAGGAGGGTGGCCTGCTGGTCAGCGAGGCCGGCACCGGCACTGGCAAGACCTTCGCCTACCTGGTGCCGGCGCTGCTGTCGGGCAAGAAGGTGGTGGTCTCGACCGGTACCCGCCACCTGCAGGACCAGCTCTACCACCGCGACCTGCCGCTGGTGCGCGAGGCGCTCGACGTGCCGGTGCGCACCGGGCTGCTCAAGGGACGCGCCAACTACCTGTGCCGCTACCGGCTGCAGCAGAGCCTTGCCGCCGGGCGCTTCCGCTCGCGCGAGCAGGCGGCCGAGGCGACCGCGATCCGCGACTGGGCCGGGCGTACCCGCTCGGGCGACGTCGCCGAACTGACCGGCATCGCCGAGGAATCGCGCATCTGGCCGCTGGTCACCTCGACCACCGACAACTGCCTCGGCCAGGAGTGCCCGGACTACGCCGACTGCTTCCTGGTGCGGGCGCGACGCCAGGCGCAGTCGGTCGACCTGCTGGTGGTCAACCACCACCTGCTGTTCGCCGACATGGCGCTGCGCGACAGCGGATTCGGCGAACTGCTGCCCGATGCCGAGGCGTGGATCATCGACGAGGCGCACCAGGTGCCGGAGATCGCCGGGCGCTTCTTCGGCGACACGCTCTCCGGCTTCCAGCTGCTCGGCCTGGCGCGCGACACCGTCGCCGCGCAGCTTGCCGAGGCGCCGGATTCCACCGGCCTGCGCGACCTCGCCGCCGGACTCGAGAAGGGGGTGGCCGACCTGCGCCTGGCGCTCGGGCGCGGCGAGGTGCGCGCCGCGTGGTCGAACCTGTTCCATCGCGGTGAGGCGACCGCGGCGCTCGATCACCTGCACGACGCGCTCGCCGCGCTGCAGGCGGGGGTCGAGAGCGAGGCGGGGCGCGGCAAGGGCCTCGAGGCCTGTGCGCGGCGCGCCGCCGACGGGCTGGCCCTGCTCGAGCAGTTCGGCGAGGAGCTCGACGGCGCGGTGCGCTGGGTACAGACCACCACGCGCGGCTTCGTGCTCAACCGCACGCCGCTCGACATCGCCGGGCCGCTGCGCGAGCAGATGGCTCGCTACCCTGGCGCCTGGGTCTTCACCTCGGCGACGCTCGCCGTGGGTGACTCGTTCACGCACTACACCGAGCGGCTGGGGCTCGACGAGGCCGAAACGCGGCGCTGGGAGAGCCCGTTCGACTTCGCCAACCAGGCGCTGCTCTACGTGCCGCGCGGCATGCCGGAACCGCGCGACCCGGACTTTGGCGCGCGGGTGCTCGACGTGGCGCTGACGCTGATCGAGGCCTCGGCCGGACGTTGCTTCCTGCTGTTCACCAGCCATCGTGCCCTGCGCGAGGCGGCCGAGGTGCTCGCCGACCGGCTCGCCTATCCGCTGCTGGTGCAGGGCGAGGCGCCGCGCGCCGAGCTGCTCGAGCGGTTCCGTGCGCTGGGCAACGCCGTGCTGCTCGGCACCAGCAGCTTCTGGGAAGGCGTCGACGTGCGCGGCGAGGCACTTTCGTGCGTGGTCATCGACAAGCTGCCGTTCGCGGCGCCGGATGACCCGGTGCTGCAGGCGCGCGGCGACGCACTGCGTGCGGCGAACGGCAACCCGTTCCTCGAGCTGCACCTGCCGAACGCGGTGATCGCGCTCAAGCAGGGCGTCGGCCGCCTGATCCGCGACGTCGACGACCACGGCGTGTTGGCGATCTGCGACCCGCGGCTGTTCGGCAAGAGCTACGGCCGGCGTTTCCTGGCCAGCCTGCCGCCGATGCCGGTGACGCGCGATGCCGATGAGGCGCTGGCGTTCTTCGGCGAGGTCGACCGACGTCGCGCCGTTGGAGGGGAGGGGTCATGAGCCGGCTGCTCGCGATCGACACCGCGACCGAGGCGTGCTCGGCGGCGCTGTGGCTCGACGGTGAGCTCCGCGAACGCTACGTCGTGGCACCACGCGAACACGCGCGCCTGCTGTTGCCGATGGTCGAGGAACTGCTCACCGAGGCCGGCCTGGCTCTCGGCGATCTCGATGCGCTCGCCTTCGGCCGCGGCCCGGGCAGTTTCACCGGGGTGCGCATCGCGGCGGGCATGGCCCAGGGGCTCGCGTTCTCAGCGGGATTGCCGGTGGTGCCGGTCTCGAGTCTTGCCGCGTTGGCCCAGGGCGTCGCGCACGCGGAACAACCGCGCCTGCTCGCGGCGATCGACGCACGGATGGGCGAGGTTTACTGGGCGCAATACGTCCTCGATGCAAACGGCCTGGTCGTGCTCGAAGGCGACGAGCGGGTCTGTGCGCCGGACGCTGTCCCGGTGCCCGACGAGAGCGGCTGGTTCGGGGTCGGCAGCGGTTGGCAGACCTACGCGGAGCTGTTGCAGACGCGTCTCGCAGGAGTCGTCGACGGTTACGATGGCACGCGCTTCCCGCGGGCCACCGAGGTGGCGCGACTCGGCGCCGCGGCCTTCGAACGGGGCGCGGCGCAACCCGCGGAACGCGCGATACCGGTTTATCTTCGCGATCGCGTGGCCGACAAGCCCGGCTGAGCGAGCCTCCCGGAGGTGCGACTTCAGTCGATCGCGCCGGCGTCGGTGAGCAGGCTGCGTACCGCGCCGGCCAGCTCGAGGTAGCCCGCGGCGTTGGGATGGATCGGGTCGGACTTCAACGACCGGTCGGCGAGGATGTTGGGCAGCGTCTCACCGTCGTAGGGCAAGCCGAACTCCTCGGCGAGCTCGGTGTAGAACCCGGGGGCCGAGAGCAGCAGCAGGCCCGGTTCCGGCACCCCGAGCAGCACCACCTGCGCGCCGCGTTCGCGGATCATGCGGATCATCGCGGCGAGATTCACCTTCGCCTGGCCGCGGTCGAGCTTGCGCAGCATGTCGTTGCCGCCGAGGCAGAGCACCACCAGCGCCGGGTCGTGCGTGGCGAGCATCTCGGGCAGCCGTTGCAGGCCGCCGGCGGTGGTCTCGCCCGGGACGCCGGCGTTGACGACTTTTTGGGACAACATCGCGTCGAGTTGTGCGGGGTAGGCCTGGTCACGCTTGGCACCGGTGCCGGCGGTCAGGCTGTCGCCGAAGGCGAGGATGGTCGCGTCGGCTGCGAGTGGCTCGACCGCGGGCCCAGCGCCACAGGCCACGAGCAGTCCGAGCAGGCAGGCCGTGAGGCCGGCGCGCAGGCCGTGGAACATCAGCCGAGCAGGCGTTCGAGCACGCCGAGGTAGACCGCGTGCAGCCGCTCGAGATCGGCGATCGCGACGCGCTCATCGATCTTGTGGATGGTGGCGTTGAGCGGCCCGAACTCGACCGTCTCGGCCCCGGTCGGGGCGATGAAGCGGCCGTCGGAGGTGCCGCCGCTGGTCGAGAGCTCC
>CBDTVS010000109.1:0-6136 GCA_965364245.1 uncultured Gammaproteobacteria bacterium
TCAGCCAGCTCAACAGCCCGCTCGCCACACTTGCCCCGGTGGCGGGCAGCCTCGCGGTCGGGTTCCTCGCGGCCACCAGCGCCGGCCTGCTGTGGGCGCTGTTCGCGACCCCGCGCATCGCGGGCCGGCTGCTGGCGCTGCTGTTGCTGTCCGGTCTGTGGGGTGGCCTGTTCACCTGGGGGGGGCGCGACTGGACCGCGCCGGCCGGTGAGCCGTTCCGGGTCAGCCTGCTCCAGGGCAACATCAGCCAGACCCGCAAGTGGCAGCCCGAGGAGCTGGGCGCGACCCTCGATCTCTACCGCCGGCTGCACGAGACCAGCCTCGCCAGCCGGCTGGTGATCTGGCCCGAGACCGCGGTGCCGGTGTTCTACGAGAACGTCGCCGACGGCTACCTCGAGGAGCTGCAGGCGGTCTCGCGCCTGAACGCCACCGACGTGCTGCTCGGCATCCCCTACCGCGATGCCGCGAGCGACCGCTACTACAACGCCATGCTGGCCCTGACCGACGGTGGGCGCGACCTCTACTTCAAGCGCCACCTGGTGCCGTTCGGCGAGTTCCTGCCGTTCCGCGACCTGCTCGGCGAGGCGCTGCGTTTCCTGCACGTACCGATGGCGGACTTCAGTCGCGGCCCGGCCGAGCAGGCGCTGCTGACGCTGGCCGGGCAGCCGGTCGGCATCACCATCTGCTACGAGGACGTCTTCTCCCGCGAGGTGCGCAGCGCGTTGCCGGAGGCGACGCTACTGGTCAACGTCAGCAACGACGCCTGGTTCGGCGATTCCATCGCGCCCCACCAGCACCTGCAGATCGCGCGCATGCGCGCGCTCGAGACCGGCCGCATGCTGCTGCGCGGCACCAACACCGGCATCTCGGCGATCATCGGTCCGCGCGGCGAGCTGCGCTCGGTGGCGCGGCAGTTCGCGGTCGAGGCGCTGCACGGTATGGTCGAGCCGCGCCGGGGCGCGACGCCCTACGTCAGCGTGGGCGATGCCCCGGTGCTGGGGCTGGCGGCGTTGCTGGTGCTGTTGGCCTGGATGGGTCGGTCGCGACGGCGCGGCTGAACGAGCAGCCGCTGTCGGGCTGAAGCCCGACCCACAAGCGAGCACCAGGAGACTACGCGATGTAGGTCGGACTTCAGTCCGACGCTGCCTCGTCCTCGGCACCTTCCGGGAAGCGCCGGAACGCCGTCGCGTGGCACTTCGGGCAGGGCGGCACGCGCGCGGGCTTGTGCATGTGCAGTTCCTTGCCGCAGGCGTTGCAGAACAGCGACCCGGGAGCGGCGACCTCGCCGGTGTGCCACTCCTCGATGCCCTGGGCGCGCTCCGAGAGCCGCGTCAACTCGGTGCGCGTCTGGTCCACCATCAGCTCGAACATCTGCATGAAGCGCTGCTCGACCAGCGCGAGGTCGAAGCGGAACCAGTCGTGGAAGTCCTGGCGGGTCTCCTCCAGGTAGCGCGCCACGTCCTCGGTGTCGCGGCGCAGGTAGTCGCCGATTCTCTCGGCCTCCTCGCGGGTCAGCTCGCCGAGCTCGACGGCGGTCTCGCGCGCGTGCTCGATCTGCTTGTTGAGGCGCGGGAGCGCCTCCTCGCCGGTGGGCTTGAGGGGGTCGTGGATGCGCTCGAGCATGCGGTTGTACGCCTCGACGAGGCGGTCGCTGCCGAACGGTTGCTGGCCCGGTGCCATGAGCTTTGCTCCTGCGCTGGATGCCCACCCCGAGTATAGCCAGCATGCGCCGTGCCCGGTCCGCCCGGACGCGTGTTGTGGCTGCAAACGGGGCTACGGTATCCTCGCTGTTTCCTTCCGGCATGCGAACGTCTTCCCCCATGGACGAGCAGTACACCCCCGCGCAGGTGGAGCGCGAGGCCCAGGCCCACTGGGTAGACCAGGGCACCTTCCAGGCCCCGGACGACCCCGCGCGGGAGAAGTTCTACTGCCTGTCGATGTTCCCGTATCCCAGCGGACGGCTGCACATGGGCCACGTCCGCAACTACACCATCGGCGACGTCATCACCCGCTTCGAACGCATGCGCGGACGCAACGTGCTGCAGCCGATGGGCTGGGACGCCTTCGGCCTGCCGGCCGAGAACGCGGCGATGGCCAACGGCGTCCCGCCGGCGCAGTGGACCTACGACAACATCGCCTACATGAAGGGGCAGCTGCAGTCGCTCGGCTTCGCGCTCGACTGGTCGCGCGAGCTGGCCACCTGTCACCCCGAGTACTACCGCTGGAACCAGTGGCTGTTCCTGCGCATGCTCGAGAGCGGCGTCGCGTACAAGAAGTCGGGCGTGGTCAACTGGGACCCGGTCGACCAGACCGTGCTCGCCAACGAGCAGGTGATCGACGGCTGCGGCTGGCGCACCGGCGCGCCGGTCGAGAAGCGCGAGATCCCGATGTACTACCTCGCGATCACGCGCTATGCCGACGAGTTGCTCGAGGCGCTCGACGGCCTCGACGGCTGGCCGCCGCAGGTCAAGACCATGCAGGCCAACTGGATCGGCAAGAGCCACGGCGTGCGCTTCGCGTTCCCGTACGAACTCGACGGTGAGACGGGCGAGCTGTGGGTCTTCACCACCCGCGCCGACACCATCATGGGGGTCACCTTCTGCGCGGTCGCCGCCGAGCACCCGCTGGCCGAGCGCGCCGCGCGCGACAACCCCGAACTCGCCGCGTTCATCGATGAGTGCAAGCGGGGCGGCGTGGCCGAGGCCGACATCGCCACCATCGACAAGCAGGGCATGCCGACCGGGCTGCAGGTGAGCCACCCGCTGACCGGCGAGGCGGTCGACGTGTGGGTTGGCAACTACGTGCTGATGAGCTACGGCGACGGCGCGGTGATGGCGGTGCCGGCGCACGACGAGCGCGACTTCGAGTTCGCGCTGAAGTACGACCTGCCGATCCGTCAGGTGATCGACGTGCCCGGCGAGACCTTCTCCAATACCGAGTGGCAGGCGTGGTACGCCGACAAGGAGCGCGGGGTCTGCGTCAACTCCGGCAAGTACGACGGGCTGGCCTACCTCGAGGCGGTCGACGCCATTGCCGCCGACCTTGCTGCCAGGGAACTCGGCGAGAAGCGCGTCCAGTACCGGCTGCGCGACTGGGGCGTCTCCCGGCAGCGTTACTGGGGCTGCCCGATCCCGATCGTCCACTGCGAGACCTGCGGCGACGTGCCGGTGCCCGACGACCAGCTGCCGGTGGTGCTGCCCGACGACTGCGTGCCCGACGGTCACGGCAACCCGCTCGCCAGACGCGACGACTTCATCGCCACCACCTGTCCGTCGTGCGGCGCCCCGGCGCGCCGCGAGACCGACACCATGGACACCTTCGTCGACTCGTCGTGGTACTACGCGCGCTACTGCTGCCGCGACAACGCCGCGGCGATGACCGACGACCGGGTCGATTACTGGATGCCGGTCGATCAGTACATCGGCGGCATCGAGCACGCGATCCTGCATCTGCTCTATTCGCGCTTCTGGACCCGGGTGATGCGTGACACCGGGCTGGTGAAGTGCGACGAGCCGTTCACCAACCTGCTCACCCAGGGCATGGTCGTCGCCGAGACCTACTACCGCGACGACGCGGGCAAGAAGACCTTCTTCAACCCGGCCGACGTCGACGTGCAGCGCGACGAGAAGGGCAAGATCACCGGCGCCGTGGCGCGTGCCGACGGCCTGCAGGTCACGGTCGGCGGCATCGAGAAGATGTCGAAGTCGAAGAACAACGGCGTCGACCCGCAGGCGCTGGTCGAGCGCTACGGCGCCGACACGGTGCGCGTGTTCACGATGTTCGCCGCGCCGCCCGAGCAGTCCCTCGAGTGGTCCGACAGCGGGGTCGAGGGGGCGTCGCGCTTCCTCAAGCGCCTGTGGGCGCTGGCCGTGGCCTGGCGCGAACCGGTCGCCGCGCTGAATGCCGCGGGCGATGCCGCGCTGGCCAACGACGACGCGGCCCGCGCCCTGCGCCACGAGCTGCACGGCGTGCTGCAGCAGGCGCTCAACGACTACGGGCGCTACCAGTTCAACACCGTCGTTTCGGCGTGCATGAAGCTGCTCAACCTGCTCGGCGGGGTCGCGGTGAGCGACAGCGGCGGATCGCCGCGGCTGCTGCGCGAGGGGCTCGGCATCCTGCTGCGTCTGCTCGCGCCGGTGGCGCCACACGTCGCCCACCACCTGTGGCGCGAGCTCGGCTACGGCGACGAGATCCTCGACGCCGGGCTGCCCGAGGTCGACGAGGCGGCGCTCGAGCGCGACGAGATCGAGCTCGTCGTCCAGGTCAACGGCAAGCTGCGCGGGCAGATCCGCGTGCCTGCCGACAGCGACCGCGACGCGATCGAGGCCGCCGCGCGCGGCGACGCCAACGTGCAGCGCTTCACCGAGGGCAAGATGCTGCGCAAGGTGATCGTGGTCCCGGGCCGGCTGGTCAACCTGGTCGTCACCGATGCGGCCTGAACACCCCGCGCGCCCGCTCCTCGTCCTCGCCCTCGGCCTGCTGCTCACCGCCTGCGGCTTCCAGCTGCGCGGCACCGGCGACAACGCGCTGGTCTGGCCCGCGACCCTGGCCCGGTTGCAGCTCGACGGCGCCGGCCTGGTGCCCGAGCTCGAACGTCCACTCGCCGCGGCGCTGCGCCGTGCCGGGGCCGAGGTGGTCGCCGACGCCGGCAGCGACGGTGCGCGGCTCGAGATTCTCGTCTTCGATGAGGGCGAGGACCTGCTCGCGCTCGGCGTCGGCAGCACGGTGCGCGATTTCCAGCTCTCCACGCGCATCGACTACACGCTGCGCTCTGCGGGTGACGCGAGCGCGCGCAGCGGCAGCGTCTCCGTCAGCCGCACCGTGCAGAGCAGCGCCGACCAGATCAACGCGGCGCTGGCCGAGGCGCGGCGCGTCAAGCGGGAGCTGCGCGACGAGGTCACCGACGCGCTGGTGCGGCGTCTCGCGGCGGGAGGCTGAGCCGGCGTGTCGGTGCGACCCTCGGCCCTCGCCAACCAGCGCGACCTGGCGCCGGTCTGCCTGGTGGCCGGGGACGAGCCGCTGCAGCTGACCGAGACGGTCGACCTGCTGCACAGCCGGGCCCGCGAGGCCGGGTTCAGCGAGCGCGAGGTGCTCGACGCCTCGGTGAAGGAGTTCGACTGGCGCGAGCTGGCCGCCGCCGGCGCCAGCCTGTCGCTGTTCGCCGAACGCAGGATCATCGACCTGCGCCTGGGCAACGGTGCCATCGGCAAGGAGGGCGCAGACGCCGTTGTGGCGTACTGCCAGGACCCGCCGCCCGACGTGTTGCTGATCGCGACCTGCAACGTCCTCGACGGCCGGTTGAAAAAGGCGCGCTGGGTGAGCGCGATCGAACGTGCCGGCGTGGTGGTCGAGTGCGCGCTGCCCAAGGGGCGCTACCTGGCCGACTGGGTCCGCGAGCGCATGCACTCACGCGGCCTGCAACCCGAGCCCGAGGCGATCGCGCTGCTCGTCGACCGCGTGGAGGGCAACCTGGTCGCGGCCGCGCAGGAGATCGACAAGCTGGGGCTGCTGCATGGCGCGGGCCGGGTCGACGTCGATGCCGTGTTGCGGTCGGTCACGGACAGCGCGCGTTTCAGCGTGTACGATCTGGTCGATGCGATACTGGCAGGCCGGCTCGACCGCGCGCTGCGCGTGCTCGACGGCCTGCGCGGTGAGGGCAGCGCACCGCCGCTGGTGCTCTGGGCGCTGGCGCGTGAGGTGCGCGGCCTGTGCAGCATGGCGCGCGAGGTGGCGCGTGGAACGCCGGCGGCGCGGGTGATGGACGCGCACCGCGTCTGGTCCTCGCGCAAGGCGTTGACCGGCGATGCACTGCGGCGTGGCGACGACGCGCACTGGGCCGGCGGCCTGGCGGGCTGTGCGCGGGTCGACCGCGTGATCAAGGGACGCGAGCGGGGCGAGCCATGGCGCGCGCTGCGCGAGCTGGTGGCGCGGCTGGCCGGTGGGCCGGACCTGGCCGCGCGATGAGACACGGCCCGGCGACTTCGGGCGGACGGACTGGATGACGACGATGGACCAGAAGGTCGAGGAATACATGCACGGCGTCGGGCAACGGGCCCGGGAGGCCGCACGCGCCATGAGCCGTGCCGAGACCGGTGCCAAGAACGCCGCGCTGTTGGCCACCGCCACGGCCATCGAG
>CBDTVS010000110.1:0-6081 GCA_965364245.1 uncultured Gammaproteobacteria bacterium
AATATTCTTCTCACTGTACGCGAAGTGATCCGGCACGGTAAGAGCCTGTTCGAGATCTTGTTCGATCGCGATGGCCTGGCCTTCACACCCGGGGATTGCTGCGCCTTGTTCGACGAGGCCGAGGAGGTCTCCCGTCCGTACAGCATCGCCACGGGAACAGGCATTGCGCCCTTCCTCTCGTACCTCAAGAGCACCCCGACGGACGCGCCCCGTCAACTCCTCTACGGCGTCCGCGTCGCCTCGGACATCCTGATGATCGCGGTGGGCACCAGCCTGGTGGTCGACGCGATCGACGATCTCAACGCGCTCTAGGCACCCGCCTGTCTCGTGTTCCGCCGGGTCGGCCGCGCGCCGCCCGGCGGACCGCTATGGAAGCGCAGCGCGTCGTCCGGGGTTTCGATCAGCTCCCGCTCGAGTGCCAGGAAGTGCGCGATACGGTCGTCGATCGATGCGCCACCGGCCGCCTCGCGGGCCAGCGCCAGGTAGTCGCGGTAGTGGCGTGATTCCGACTTGAGCAGCGATGTGTAGAACGTGCCCAACTCCTCGTCGAGGTGCGGCGCGAGTTTCGCGAACCGCTCGCAGGAGCGCGCCTCGATCAGCGCGCCGACGATCAGCGTGTCGATGCGCCGTCCCGGTTCGCCGCGGCGGATCGCGGTGTGCAGGCGCGCCGCGTAGCGTGACGCGCTCAGCGGTCGGTAGGCGATACCGCGGCGCTTCATCAGCGCGACGACCCGCTCGAAATGCAGCATCTCCTCGCGCGCGAGGCGCGAGAGCTTGTCGAGCAGCACGAAGTCGTCGGTGTAACGGTAGAGCAGGTTCAGCGCGGTGCTCGCCGCCTTCTTCTCGCAGTTGGCGTGATCGATCAGCAGGACGTCCTGTGCCTCCAGCGCCGCGGCGACCCAAGCGTCCGGCGTGGGGCAGGGCAGGAACGCTTCGATAGCCTCGAGACCGCGCCGCATGGCGTCGTCACTTGGGGAGTGGGCTTCAGGTTTGGTCGTCATGGGTCCTGCCATGCCTGCCGGAAAACTGGATTCGAGGTGAATGTCGCGGCACGGCGATGCCTGGCGCGGCAGGTTAACCGCCGGGGCGCCGGATGGCCATGATCCGGGTCGTCTTGCTAGAGCTGGTCCTCGAGGGGCAGCAGCCCAAGGAGGCTCACGCCGAGCTTGCGCCAGAAGCCGACCTCGGGCTCGCTGGTGTAGGTCATAACACCGCGCGCCTCGACGGCATGCCAGGTGAGTTCGCCGTCCGCGTCGAGGGTGAGCCGGTAAGCCAGGCGCTCGAGATCCCGGATGAAGGTCTCGGCGCGATCTGCGGCGAGCGCGGGGCAGTCGGTCAGCAGGCCCATCTCGGTGTTGAGTTCGAGCGACCGGGGATCAAAATTGAACGAGCCAACGTAGATCCAGCGGCGGTCGACGACCAAGGCCTTGGCATGCAGGCTCGCACGCGATGTGCTTTGCCCCCCACGCTTCGCCCGGATCGCCTGGTCAGGATCCGGGTGGACTTCATGAAGTTCGATGCCACCCTCGAGCAGCGGCTTGCGATAGGGCGCGTAACCGGCATGAACCGCGCCGACGTCGGTCGCCGCGAGTGAATTGGTGATGACGGCCACCTCGGCGCCGTTGCTACGCACGCCGCGCAGCAGTTCGACGCCGCGCCGACCCGGCACGAAGTAGGGCGAGATGATGAGCACTTCGCGTCGTGCGTTGATCAGGTAGGGCGCCAACAGTGGACCGAGGTGTGCAGAGCGGTCCTTGCGGTCCCGGTTCACCTTCTCGGGAAGGTCGTAGACCGCCTCCGTCGGGCACCAGAGCAGCTCGGGCCGTCCAGGTGTGCGCGCCAGCCGGGTGCTGGTCACGGCCTCCTTGTAGGGGCTGTTTTCCGTGGCCACGAGGTTCTGTTGCAACACGAGGCGCAGATCGTCGAGGTCGCTGCTGCCACGGCTGCCGTCGACCAGTGCGGCGATGGGCGTTGCCGGGGTGCTGTTCCAATAGGCGTCGAAGGCGGTCGAGACCTCGTTTACGACGGGGCCGAAGGCCAAAAGGTCGATGTCGCCGAAGTCGAGGTCCTCGCGCGCCTGGAAGTACTCGTCGCCGATGTTGCGTCCGCCGACGACCGTGACCTGGTTATCGACCGTGAACGACTTGTTGTGCATGCGCCGGTTGACCCGCCTGAAGTCGAACAGGAAGTCGAGCAGCCGGGCGCCACGATGGCCGAACGGATTGAACACCCGCACTTCGAGGTTCGGGTGACTGTCGAGGGCGGCCAGTCCGGAATCGTGGCCGGCGGTGGCGATGTCGTCGAGTAGCAGGCGTACGCGCACGCCGCGATCGGCGGCCTTGAGCAGTCGCTCTATGAACAACCGCCCGGTAGTGTCGTCAGCGACGAAGTAGTACTGCGCGTCGATACTCACCTCGGCCCGGTCAGCGAGGAAGAGCCGGGCCCCGATCGCCTCGAGACCGGTGCCGAGCAGGTAGAGACCGGCAAGGCCCGGATGCTCGGCGGCCTGGTCAGCGAACAGCTGCCCCAGGTGGGTCTCTTCCGTGCCCTGGAGTGCGCTCGACGGTGTCTTGTCGATCACCTCCGGCCGGGTCGCGCAGCCGGCCGCGAGCAGCGTCAGGGCGATGAAAAGCAGGATCAAGCGGCCGTGGTCCATCGCGGTCAGTCTAGTGGGGTGAATCGGCACTTGCCGGGCGATGCGCCATGGCCAGGCAGTCGAGGAAGGTGCGCACCATGCGCGAAGGTTTTGGCGCATGGCGCACGATCGCCGCGAACTCGACGTCATAGCCGAAACGCGGGTTGTCGACGCGGCGCATCTGGCCGCGTGCGACGAAGGCGCGTGCATAGTGGTCGGGCAGGTAGCCGAGGTAGCGCCCCGAGCGCACCAGGATCGCGACCGCCTCCTGGTCGTAGGCCGTGGCGTGCCGACGCAGGCGCATGGCGTGCGATTTCTCCATGTTCGGCGAGTGGTAGCCGAGTCCGGCGTAGGCGTGGCGGCGGATGGCCTCGTCATCGGCATCCAGTTCCGGTTCCGTGAACAGCGGGTGGCCCGGCGCGACATACAGGTCCATGTGCTCACCGAACAGCGACAGGTAATCGAGCGCGGTCGAAGGGCGGTGGGCGGGAATGATCCCGACCTGGAACTGGCCGTCGAGCACCCCGCGTTCGATGGTATTGATGCCGTGCACATGCATCTCGACGGCCACGTCCGGGGCAGCGTCGTGGAAGGCGCCCAGGGCGTCGTGGAGGCGCGAAGCCTCGTTGCTGACCGTCTTGTCGAACAGCGCCAGCACCAGCGTGCCGGTCAGGCGATGGTGCAGGTCGTCGACGTCGGACCTGAAGCCATCGAGAGCCGCGACCAGGCGCAGCGTGGCGTCGTAGATCGCCTGGCCCTCGGCGGTCAGTGCGAAACCGCCGCGGCCTCGGTGGCACAGCGTCAGGCCGAGACGCGTCTCGAGGTCCTTGACGTGCCGGCTGATGGTCGAGCGGCCGATGTTGAGCTCGAGTTCCGCGGCCGCCATGCCGCCACACTCCACCACGGCGCGGAATACCCTGAGCAGCCGGATGTCGAGGTCGCTGAGCTGACCGAGCAGGGCTTTTCTCATCATGCTGAGATACGCGCCATTCGGGATGACGATGAATGTTTCATATTTATGAAACTTAGCATGTAAAAAAGATCATTTACACAACTTATGTCCGGGCGTAGATTGACGCTTCCGTTGCAGCAATCACACGGGACTTCGCCATGGAACCCGCTACCAATCTCGACGCACCTGCATGGGCCGGCCTGAGTCGTGCCGATCTCGAGGCGCACTGGATGCCCTACACCGGCAACCGCCAGTTCAAGGCCAACCCGCGGCTGATCGTCGGTGCTGAGGGGGCTTACTACGTCGACGCCGACGGGCGGCGCGTCCTCGACGGCCTCTCGGGTCTCTGGTGCTGTGGACTCGGCCACGGCCGTCGCGAGATCGCCGAGGCGGTCGGGCGCCAGGCCGCGCAGCTCGACTATGCACCGGGCTTCCAGTTTGGGCACCCGCTGTCGTTCGAACTCGCCAACCGTCTCAAGGCGATGACCCCGGAGGGGCTCGACTACGTCTTCTTCACCAATTCGGGATCGGAGTCCGCCGACACCTCGCTGAAGATGGCGCGCGCCTACTGGCGCCTGAAGGGCCAGCCGACCAAGACCAAGCTGATCGGCCGCGCGAAGGGCTACCACGGCGTCAACTTCGGCGGCATCAGCGTCGGTGGCATCGGGCCCAACCGCAAGCTCTTCGGTCAGGCGGTCGACGCCGACCACCTGTCGCACACCCTGCTCAAGGAGAACGCCTTCTCGCGTGGTCTGCCCGCGCACGGTGCGCACCTGGCCGACGAGCTGCTCGAGCTGATCGCGCTGCACGATGCCTCCAACATCGCCGCGGTGATCGTCGAGCCCTTCGCCGGCTCGGCCGGTGTTGTCGTACCGCCCGTCGGCTACCTGCAGCGGCTGCGCGAGATCTGCGATGCCCACGACATCCTGCTGATCTTCGACGAGGTGATCACCGGTTTCGGGCGCTCCGGCGCGCTGTTCGGTAGCGACGCGTTCGGCGTGGTGCCGGACATCATGAATCTCGCCAAGCAGCTGACCAACGGCGCCCAGCCGATGGGTGCCGTCGTCGCCAGGGAGGAGATCTACCAGACCTTCATGGAGAGTGGCGGTCCTGAGTACATGCTCGAGTTCCCGCACGGTTACACCTACTCCGCACATCCGGTGGTGTGCGCCGCGGCACTGGCCGCGCTCGACCTGCTCGAGCGTGAGCAACTGGTCGAGCGCGTGGCCGGGATGGCGCCGCACTTCGAGAACGCGGTCCACTCGCTCAAGGGGACGAAGCACGTCACCGACATCCGCAACTTCGGCCTTGCCGCCGGCTTCACGCTCGACGCCTTGCCGGGTGAGCCGGCCCGCCGGCCGTTCGAGGTGGCGATGAAGTGCTGGGAGAAGGGCGTCTACGTGCGCTACGGCGGCGATTGCATTGCCGTGGCGCCGCCCTTCATCGTCGGGCGCGACGAGATCGACACGCTGGTCAACGTGCTTGGCGAGGCGCTCGGTGAGGTGGAGTGAGGCCGGGTGACGTCAATGAGCGATCAGGTCCGTCGGGCTGAAGCCCGACCTACAAGGGTCGCCTCGGGTCCAGGCTTGATGTGGGTCGGACTTCAGTCCGACAAACCAGTTGACCAGGGCCACCGCGTCGGGTTGAAGCCCGACCTACAATGAAGCAAACCACCTAGCCACGTGTGCTCAGGCATATCGGGCGGCACTACAGGGCAGAGAACCATGCAGACAGCAGAGCAGACCCAACAGCAGACCGGCAGTGAGACCGTCGGTCACCTGATCAACGGCGAAGTCGTCACTACGGGTGGCCCCACGCAGCCGGTCTACAACCCGGCGACCGGCCAGGTGATCCGCCAGGTCGAGATGGCCGATCAGGCCACCGTCGAACAGGCAATCGCCGCCGCCGAGGCGGCGTTCCCGGCCTGGCGTGCGACGCCGCCGGCCAAGCGCGCGCGCATCATGTTCCGCTTCAAGCAGCTGCTCGAGGAGCGCGCCGACGAGATCTGCCGGCTGATGACCGAGGAGCACGGCAAGGTGTTTGCCGACTCCATGGGCGAGCTGCAGCGGGGCATCGAGAACGTCGAATTTGCCTGCTACGCGCCGGAGACGCTCAAGGGCGAGCACAGCCGCGACGTCGGTCCGGGCGTCGACTCGTGGAGCGAGTTCCAGCCACTCGGCGTCGTCGCCGGCATTACCCCGTTCAACTTCCCGGTCATGGTGCCGCTGTGGATGTACCCGGCGGCGTTGGTCGCCGGCAACACCTTCGTGCTCAAGCCTTCCGAGAAGGACCCGACCTCGGCGCTCTTGGTGCCGCAGCTGCTCGAGGAGGCGGGACTGCCGCCCGGTGTGATGAACGTGGTCAACGGCGGCAAGGAGGCGGTCGACACGCTGCTTCACGACCCGCGTGTGCAGGCGGTCAGCTTCGTCGGCTCGACGCCGATCGCCGAGTACATCTACGCGACCGGTACTGCCAACGGCAAGCGGGTGCAGGC
>CBDTVS010000111.1:0-6068 GCA_965364245.1 uncultured Gammaproteobacteria bacterium
GCAGGCCGAGGTTCATCTCGTCGGCGATGTAGCCGAGGTAGCGTCCGCAGCCGGCCGCGCAGCGGTCGTTCATCTGGAAGTTGACCACGATACCCTTGTCGTCGACCTGGATGCCCTTGGTGTCCTGGCCGCCGATGTCGAGCACGGTGCGCGTGTTCGGGTACATCAGGTGGGCGCCGAGACCGTGGCAGAGGATCTCCGAGCGGATGTGCTCCTTCGGGAACGGCAGGCGTACGCGGCCGTAGCCGGTGCCGACCACGTAGGTCTCGTCGAGCTCGATCTCGAGCGCCGACTTGATCGGCGCGGCGACCGACTCCTCGGTGGCCTTGAACGCGTGGTCCTCCTCGGTCATCACGCGGTGCAGCGCGCGCAGGAACTTGCCGCTCATGTCACCGGCCGGCGGCCGGTTCTCGACCTCGATGATCGACTTGTCGTAAACGTTGAGCATGGCGTCGAACGGCACGCCCGACTCCTCGGCCACCGCCTCGGAGAGCTGCATGTAGACCGAGCCGGCGAGGTCGCGGAAGAAGTCCGACTTGCGCTCGGCGCCCGGCGCGTAGAGCTCGACCAGCTTCTCGCGCAGGCGCACGAAGGTCTCGTCGATGGCGTCGCCGAGCGCCTTGCGGACCTTCGCGAAGCGCAGGTCGTCGCCGTTCTTCTGGCAGGTCGCCTGCAGGTCGCCGAGCTGCTCGAGGAACTGCTCGAGGCGGAAGTTGCGCTCGAGTCCCTCGATCAGTACCTCGACCTGGCCCTCGAGTCCGGCGACGCCGTCGAGCTCGCGGCGGAACAGCGTCAGCCGCGTGTCGATGAACGCCTCCTGCTTGGCCACCGCGCTGGCGGTGTCGTAGTTCGAGCGCGAGTTGGTGATGCCGCGCCCGACCTGGCGCCCCTGCTCGTCCATGACCACCGCCTTGGTGGTGGTCGAGCCGAGGTCGATGCCGATGAAACACTTCATGGGGACCTCCTCAGGCCGCGACCGGCTTGGAGCCGCCGCGCCGCTGTTCGATCATCTGGAAGTAGCTCTCGAGCCGGTTCTTGACGTTGGCGTGCGAGAAATAGCGCGGGTCGACCAGGTCGGTCTCGATGAAGGCGCCGGGCTTGCCGGTGCGCTTCTCGATCTCGCGCATCATCAGCAGTTCGCCGGCGGCGAAGCTGTTGCAGCTCTTGATGGAGTTGGTCAGGAAGCCGTCGGCCTCGTACTCGTTCATGTACTGCTCGATCAGGTCCACGCGCTGCGGCATGTTGTTGTTCGTGTAGCACTTGAGACAGTACTCGGCGAGCGACTCGAGGGGGTTCGCCGGATCGTGGCGGAAGCCCTGGTCGTAGAGTCCACCGACCTTGGAGTAGGTGCTGGCGACGACCACCGCACCCTCGTCGTAGAACAGCTTCCAGAACTCGCGGAAGCTGGTCCAGTTGGGCGGACCCTCGACCACCAGGCGGTAGCGCTGGTCGGTCTGCTCGCCCTCGGGCGTGATCGGACCCTGGCCCTTGGCGATGCGCTCCTCGATCTCCTTGCGCAGCACCTTGTAGTACTCGACCGCCTCCTGGGTGCCGCGGAACGCGGTGAAGATCGGGCCCATGTAGTAGACCGCGCCGAAGTAGGCATCGATCGGGCTCGGCTTGTGCTTGGACGACTCGAGCACCCAGACCAGGTTGTCCTCGGCCTGCGCCGAGCGCGCCATCATCTCGCGCAGCCGGTCGATGTCGAACTTGACCCCCGAGGCCTGCTCGAGGCCGGGGATGACGACTTCCTTGAGCTGCTTGACGACGTAGTCGACCATGTTCTTGGTGATCTTGCCGTCACCCTGGTAGGGCACCTGCAGCATCAGCGTCGGGCAGTTGTACTCGTGGCGCAGCAGCTCGAACCACTTCATGAACGTGTAGCAGCCGGTGTAGGAGAGCAGCAGCACGTCGGGACGCGGCATCGGCTTGCCGTTGGGCGCGATGTTGCCCTGGCTCATCATGCCGATGTCGGACTTGACGTAGGTGCAGACGTCCTCGGAGTGACCGGACTTCTCGGCGTCCATGATCATGCCGCCGCTCTTCTTGCGCATGCCGTTGTTGATCGCGTTGATCTCCGGCAGGTTGTTGAGCAGGTCGAAGCAGCGGATCAGCTCGTTGAGGTTGCCGGGCACGAAGGTGCTGACCACCTTCCTCCCGGTCTCGTGCGCGGAGGTGAGCGCATCGTAATTGCTGGCGATGAGCTCCTTCTGCATGATCATCGAGGGTTCCTTGATGATCTCGGTCTGGGCCTGGTTGCTCATGATCTCAGCTCCACAGCTTGATTGAGTCGGCGAAGGTGCCGGCCTGTTCGCGGATCGGCGCCATCTGCCCGGAGTTCTCCGCGTACTTGAACGAGATGTACGGCACGTTGTGCGCGGAGATCTTGTCGGCCAGCATCGGGCGCCACAGCAGCGCCGGGTCGCAGAAGCTCGGCGCGGCGAAGATCACCCCTTCGGCCCTGTTGTCGCTGATCGTCGCGACCAGCTGAGCGCCGACGTCCTCTTCGGTTTCGGCGTACTTCGCCGCGGTGTCCGCCGACTTGTGCAGGAAGGCGCTGGCCAGGTTGCCTAGCGGGTCGCCCTCGGTCGGCACCTCTTCCTTGAGCCAGCGGTTCACCAGACAGTAGTCGTCGTCGACGATGTAGCAGCCGGACATCTCGATCGACTTGATCAGGTTGAGCGGCGGCTGCTCGCAGAACGAGCCGTTGATGACGATGCGGCAGTTGTCCTTGATCGGGCGCTCCTCGTCCACCACCGACGCGAGGTAGTCGCGCAGCATGGCGTTGTGCTCCTCGACCGGCAGCACCAGCCCGGCGCGGCTGAGCAGGTAGAGCTCGGCGCTCGGTACCTGCCACGGCGTCTCCGAACGCATCCGGTAGAGGTCGCGGATCAGCGCACGGTTCTCGTTGTAGACCGTGATCGAGGCACGCAGGTCGTCGTCGCTGACCTTGCGCCCGGCGAGCTCCTCGAGGGCCTCGAGCAGCTCCTGCATCTCCTGCCGGTAGAACGCGCCGCCGATGTCGTCACGGTAGTTCTGCGGCACGTCCACGTAGCGCACGTAGACCTCGGGGAACATCAGCTTCCACATCCCGGAGAGGTTGCGGATCACGTCGCAGATGCTCGGGAACAGCATGCCGTCGACGAAGTCGAGGCGCTTGGCGATGCCGAGCTCGATGGTCGAGCGCGGGATGCGGCAGATGTAGCTCTGGTAGTAGGCGTCGCCGTGGATCACCTCCATCTGGTCGCCGCCGCCCATGATGCCGAGCGGCAGCATGCCGGCCGCGTGGATCAGCTCCTCGGGCACGTAGACCGGCATGTAGCCGATCACCTTGCGCGACGGATCGGCGGCCTTCCACTCGCGCGCGGCGTTGAAGTGCAGGTCCTCGTAGAGCGCTTCGCAGCGCTTGATGATGTCAGCGGTACTCATGCTCAGCGGTTCTCCCAGTTGGCGGGACGTTTGTCGATGAACGCCCGCAGGCCCTCCGTGGCGTCATGCGTCGCCATCAGGCCCTCGAGGTAGAGCGCCTCGACCTCCGCCAGGCGTGCCTTGACGCGGGTCGCCATGCCCGCGTGGGCGGCGGCGACAGCGAAGCGCAGGCTGCTGGTGCTGTGCGGGGCGAGGTGGGTGTCGAAGTAGTCGAGTGCCGCGGCCTCGGGGTCCTCGGCGGCGGCATTGGCCAGGCCGACGCGCGCCGCCTCGGCGCCGTCGATAGAGCGACCGGAATAGAGCAGGTCCTCGGCCAGTGCCCGTGGCATGCGCTCGGGCAGCAGGCACGAGGCCGCCGGGGCGAACACCGCGATGCGGATCTCCGGCTGACCGAGGCTCGCGTCGGGAGCAACGAACATCAGGTGGCCGGCAGCAGCGACCTCGAGGCCGCCGCCCAGGCACTGACCGCGCACCGCGACCAGGATCGGCACCGGGAAGTCGAGCATCCGCCCGACCAGTCGATGCAGGGCGTGCAGCATCGCGGCGCACTGCTCGGGCAGGTGCTCCTCGACGCTGGCGCCGAAGCTGAAGTGCGGTCCTTCGTGGTCGAGCAGCACGCCGGCCAGCGCGTTGTCCTCGCGCGCCTCGGCGAGTGCCGCATCGAGCGCGGCGATCATCGCCGCGTCGACGATGTTGGCCTTGGGTCGGTCGAGGCGCAGGCGCAACAGCTTGTCGTCGCGCTCACGCCAGACCTTGAGCGGGCTGTCGCTCATCGCATCAGCCCTGTGCGCCCGGCATCAGGCTCTCGATCAGCTCGGGCGTCCACGGCACGCCCTGGGCCAGCGCCTGGCGCAGCGCGACGAAATCGATCTCGCGGCCGACCTCGCGGTTGCCCTCGTTGAACGCGCGGAAGCCGGTGCGCGCCTCGTTCATCATGTTCAGCGCCAGCCAGCTGCGGCTGTTCTCCTTGTTGCGGTTCCAGGCGTCGAGCTTCGGCTTGCGCAGTTCCTCGAGACTCTTGGTCATGCACTCCGGGAAGGTCTCGATCAGCTTGGCGCAGAGGTCCTCGACCGCATCGTCGAGCAGGCTCAGGTCGATCTCGCCCTGCTTGACCAGTTCGCGCGCGGCCTTCGCCTCGTCGCCGGTCTTGAATTCGCCGAGCACGATGCGCCCGAACTCGTCCATGAAACGGTCGGTGATCACCGCCGGGTTGGCGACGAACTTCCCGTCGACCTTCAGCGCCGGGACGATCTGCATGCACACGCCCAGACGGTAGGCCTTGTGTGCCGAGAACGGCTCACACAGCGTGCCCGAGACCATCGCCTGCTCGCAGCCGATCATCACCGGCAGGAAGTCGGTCGCGCCGCCAATCGCCGCCGAGCCGTGTTTCGGGCCAGCCTGGCCGAAGTTGGCGAGATCCTGGGCGACGGTGAAATCGCAGGCCATGCCGATCTCCTGGCCGCCACCGATGCGCATGCCGTTGACGCGGCAGATCACCGGCTTGTCGCAGCCGAGGATGGCGCTGACCATGTCGTTGAACAGCCGCATGTACTGGCGGTACTCCTGCGGCTTGCCGGCGTAGATCTCGGCGTACTCGGCCGTGTTGCCGCCGGTGCAAAACGAACGCTCACCGGTGGCGGTAAACACCACGGCGACAGCGGCTCGATCCACCGATGCGCGACGGAAGGCGAGGATCACGTCCTTGACCATGTCCGTCGTGTAGGAGTTCAACTGCGGCTGGTTGTCGAGGATGATCCAGACGGCGTGCAGGCCGTCGACCACCGCGCCATCCTTGTCCTTCACGGGACGGCGCTCGTAGAGGATGTGCTCGAATTCGCGCTCGGCAACGAGCTCGTGGTTCTTCATGGCTCTCTCTCAGGGTCGGGCGTGCCGGAACGGTCAACGCCGCCACTGGCGGATTCTGGCGGGACGAAACGGTGCACGCAGCGGCTCACGGAACGAGGATGACGCGGCCCGCCTCCTTGGCCTCGTCGGCGATGGCGAAGGCCTCGGCGATTTCGCTCAAGGGCATGCGGCGAATGAACGGCAACAGGTCGACGCGACCGGAAGACACCAGGTCGACGGCCTCCGGGTAGAGCTCCGGCGGACATCCCCAACTGCCGAACGCGGTGGCATCGAACGCCATCAGGTTCGACAGGCGGACGTTCACCCGTGCAGGGGTGAAACCGACGACCGCCAGCGTCGCCGCGGGAACCAGCAGGCCGAAGGCGGTTTCCTGTCCTTGCGGCGTCCCCGAGCACTCGAAGACCTTCCAGGAATGGCGCTCGAAGCCGAGCTCGGCGGCATGTCCCCGCACCGCCTCACGGATCTGCTTGAACTCGAGCCTCGAGACGTCCAGAACCGCCGTCGCGCCGTGCTCGAGCAGCGGCTGCAGGCGGTCGTTGTTGACGTCGATTCCCACCACCTTGGCGCCGCGGGCTGCGGCGATCTGCACGGCGTACGTGCCAACGCCGCCGGTGCCGTTGCCTCGACAGCGGGCGCTGGCATGCCACCGCAAGCAGGCAAAAGTAGAGCAGCTAAAAGCAAGATAGTTGGAATCTGCGATTTCATCGTTTTTCCTCCTTGGATGAGACTACAAGTTCTCAACTTGCGGCCTCCTAAGAACGTGACTGATTTTC
>CBDTVS010000112.1:0-6057 GCA_965364245.1 uncultured Gammaproteobacteria bacterium
ACCTGCTCGAGCCACAGCACCGGCCCGGCGCCGGCGAGCCGCCGGTCGAGTCGTGCACGGTTGGCCGCCACCGCGACCGGGTCGTCGTCGACGTGCGCGGCGAGATTGCCTTCGGCATAGGGACCACGGCTGGCGCCTCCGACACGGGTCGTGACCAGCGCGGACACGCCCGGGGGCGCAGGCCAGTCGGGCACGATCCAGTCTGATGTGGTGCCCATCGCCCTACTCGCGCAGCGCATCGGCGCGCAGCGCCGCGAGCAACGCGGCGAGGTCGTCGGGCAGCGGCGCCTCCCAGGCCAACGACGCACCGCTGCGCGGGTGGACGAGCGCCAGGCGTGCCGCATGCAGCGCCTGGCGCCGGAAGCCTCGCAGTACCGCGATCAGCTCCGGCGAGGCGTCGGGCGGCAGACGTGCCCGCCCGCCGTAGACCGGGTCGCCGACCAGCGGGTGGCGCACGTGGGCGAGATGCACGCGGATCTGGTGGGTGCGCCCGGTCTCCAGGCGCACGGCGAGCAGGGCATGGCCACGGAAACGTTCGGCAACCGTGTAGTGGGTCAGCGCGGGACGTCCGCCCGGGGTCACGGCCATACGCGTGCGATCGACACGGTGACGACCGATCGGCGCGTCGACCGTGCCGCCCCCGGTCGGCACGCCGTGCACCACGGCCAGGTACTCGCGACGCACCTCGCGGTTGGCCAGCGCGGCGACCAGTGCGGCATGCGCGGTCAGGGTTCGCGCGACCACCAGCAGGCCCGTGGTCTCCTTGTCGAGGCGATGGACGATGCCGGCGCGCGGCAACGTGGCCAGTTCCGGGGCGAGGTGCAGCAGGCCGTTGACCAGCGTGCCCTGCCAGTTGCCGACCGCGGGATGGGTGACCAGCCCGGCCGGCTTGTCGATCACCAGCAGGTCGGCGTCCTCGTGGATCACGCGCAGCGCCATCGGCTCCGGCGTCCAGCGGGTGTCGGGCTCGGCGAGCGGTTCCAGCTCGATCCGCTCGCCGCCGCGCAGGGGCTCGCGCGGGCGCGTCAGTGGCCCGCCGTCGACCGCCACCCGGCCGGCGCGGACCCACGCCTGCAGGCGGCTGCGGGAGTAGTCTGGGAACAGCTCGGCGAGCACCTGGTCGAGGCGACGCCCCGCGGCCTCGACGGGCACCGTGGCGTAGAGTCTGGCCTCGGCGGCTTCGCGGCTCATGGCGCGGCCCGGCAGCGGGTCCCGCGGGCGATGCGGTATACTCGGCCGCCTGCAAATTCCGCTGACATCCGGGCGATCCTACCATGCGCTGTCACTGGCTGATTCCGACGTTTCTCGTGCTGCTACTCACCGGTTGCAGCCTGCTGCCCGACCAGGAGGACGAGACCGCCAACTGGACCGCGTCGCAGTTCTACTACGAGGCGAAGGAGAACCTCGACGAGGGCGATTACGAGGAGGCGATCCGGCTCTACGAGACGCTGATGGCGCGCTACCCGTTCGGCCGCTTCGCCCAGCAGGCGCAGATCGAGGTGGCCTACGCCTACTACCGCTACGACGAGCCCGAGCAGGCGATCGCCGCGTGCGACCGCTTCATCAAGCTGCATCCGAAGCACCCCAACGTCGACTACGTCTACTACCTGAAGGGGCTGGCCAACTTCAACCGCGGCTACGGCCTGCTCGAGCGCTTCATCCCGACCGACAGCTCGCAGCGCGACCAGCGCGCCTCGATCCGCTCGTTCTACGACTTCGAGGAGCTGCTCAAGAACTACCCGGACAGCAAGTACGCCGAGGATGCGCGGCTGCGCATGCTCTACCTGCGCAACAACATCGCCGCCTACGAACTCGCCGTCGCGCAGTACTACATGCGCCGTGGGGCGCACATCGCCGCGCTCAACCGCAGCAGCTACGTCGTCGAGCACTACCAGCGCACGCCGGCGGTTCCCGAGGCGCTCGAGGTGATGGCCGCGGCGTATCGCGCGATGGACATGCAGGAACAGGCCGCAGACGCCGATCGGGTCTACGCCGCGAACTACGCCGACCGGCCACGCGAGGAGGCGCCCGACGACTCGCCCTTCTGGTGGCCGTTCGAATAAGCCGGAGCGCGGCCAGGCCGCGCCGGGTTCAGATCGCCTCGAGGTCCTCTTCGCCGGTGCGGATGCGCACCACCTTCGAGACGTCGCTGACGAAGATCTTGCCGTCGCCGATCTTGCCGGTGCGCGCCGCCTGGGTGATCGCCTCGATCGCGCGTTCGACCAGGTCGTCACCGATCACCGCCTCGACCTTGACCTTGGGCAGGAAGTCCACGACGTACTCGGCGCCGCGGTAGAGCTCGGTGTGGCCCTTCTGGCGGCCGAAGCCCTTGACCTCGGTCGCGGTCATGCCGGCGATGCCCACCTCGGATAGCGCTTCGCGCACGTCGTCGAGCTTGAACGGCTTGATGATCGCCTCGATCTTCTTCATCGGATACCTCGCCTGCTGATGTCGATGGCGCCGGAACCGGCTGCCGCAGAGCGTGGAGTATACATCCCGAACGCAGGCGCATCAGCGCCCGCGACACGGTGACGTCAGCTCGCGCCGTAGCCCGAGGTGATCGGGTAGCGGCGGTCGCGACCGAACGCCTTGCGGCTGATGCGCACGCCCGGCGGCGCCTGGCGGCGCTTGTACTCGTTGCGCACCACCATGCCGATCACGCGGCCGACCACGGCCGGGTCGAAACCGGCGGCGACGATCTCCTCCTGGCACTCGTCGCGCTCGACGAACCGCTCGAGGATCGCGTCGAGCAGGGCGTAGTCCGGCAGCGAATCGCTGTCTTTCTGGTCGGGCGCGAGCTCGGCCGACGGCGGGCGCTCGATGACCCGGCGCGGGATCACCTGGCCCAGACCGTTACGGTACTCGGCGAGCCGGTAGACGAGCGTCTTAGGCACGTCCTTTAGCGGCGCGAAGCCACCGGCCATGTCGCCGTAGAGGGTCGCGTAGCCGACCGCCATCTCGCTCTTGTTGCCGGTGGTGAGCAGGATGCGCCGCGACTTGTTCGACAGCGCCATCAGCACCACGCCGCGGCAGCGCGCCTGCAGGTTCTCCTCGGTGGCGTCGGCCGGCTGCCCCGCGAACGCCTCGGCGAGCATGTCGAGGAAGGTCTCGAACGCCGGCTCGATCGGGATCCGGCGATGGGCCACGCCCAGCGTCTCGGCCTGCACGATGGCGTCGTCGATGCTCATCTGCGCCGTGTAGCGCGACGGCATCAGCACCGCCTCGACCCGCTCGGGGCCGAGTGCGTCGCTGGCGATGGCCAGCGTGAGCGCCGAGTCGATGCCTCCGGAGAGACCGAGCACCGCACCCTGGAAGCCGTTCTTCACCACGTAGTCGCGTACGCCGAGCACCAGCGCCTGGTAGATCGCCGCGGTCGCCTCGGGCGGTGCTGCGACCCGCCCCGGCAACGGAGCCGGCACCCCGGCGACCACGTCGAAGCGCGCCAGCAGCAGCTCGGGCTCGAACTGCGCCGCGCGCGCGGCGACCCGGCCGGAGGCGTCGAGCACGAATGAGCCTCCGTCGAACACCAGCTCGTCCTGGCCACCGACCAGGTTGACGTAGGCCATCGGCAGCGGCGCCTCGGCCTGGCGGGCGCGCAGCGCCGCCTCGCGCTCGCCCTGCTTGCCGGCGTGGAACGGCGAGGCGTTGAGGTTGACCAGCAGCCGCGCACCGGCCGCGGCGCTCGCGGCGGCGACGCCCGGGTGCCAGGCGTCCTCGCAGATGCTCAGGCCGACCGGAACCCCGCCGATCTCGACCACGCACGGCGCATCGCCGGCACGGAAGTGGCGCTTCTCGTCGAACACCGAGTAGTTGGGCAACTCGTGCTTGCGGTAGGTGGCGACCACGCGTCCGCCGCGCAGCAGCGACGCGGCGTTGTAGAGGGCACCGGCGTGCGCCTCGGGGTGGCCGACCACCACGTCGATACCCACCACCTCGCTGGCGAGCCTGGCGAGCGCCTGCTGGCAGCGGCGGATGAAGCCGGGGCGCAGCAGCAGGTCCTCGGGCGGATAACCGGTCAGCGCCAGCTCGGGAAGATCACCGCATCGGCGCCCTCTTCGCGCGCCCGGCGGCTCGCCGCGGCGATCTGCGCGACATTGCCGTCGAGGGCACCGACCAGCAGGTCGACCTGGGCGAGGGCGAGGGTCAGGGGCATGTTCTGGAACTGTGGCTGGCTGACGGATGCCGCACGGCGCGACTCGCAGCGAGGATAGCGCAACGCGCAAAAAGAAACCGCCCCACGCGGGGGCGGTTCCGGCTCAGGCGCGTGGCGGAGACCTCAGCCGAGCGCCTCGGCCATCTTGCTGCCGATCTCGGCCAGCGAGCGGACGGTGTGCACCCCGGCGGCCTCGAGCGCGGCGAACTTCTCGTCCGCGGTGCCCTTGCCACCGGCGATGATCGCCCCGGCGTGGCCCATGCGCTTGCCCTTCGGCGCGGTGACGCCGGCGATGTAGGAGACCACCGGCTTGGTGACGTTGGCCTGGATGAAGGCCGCGGCCTCCTCCTCGGCGGTGCCGCCGATCTCGCCGATCATGACGATGCCCTCGGTCTGCGGGTCGTCCTGGAACAGCTTGAGGATGTCGATGAAGTTCGAACCCGGGATCGGGTCGCCGCCGATGCCGACACAGGTCGACTGGCCGAGACCGGCGTCGGTGGTCTGCTTGACCGCCTCGTAGGTCAGGGTGCCGGAGCGCGACACGATGCCGATCTTGCCGGGCTGGTGGATGTGCCCCGGCATGATGCCGATCTTGCACTCGCCCGGAGTGATCACGCCGGGGCAGTTCGGGCCAACCAGGCGCACGCCGAGCTGGTCGCAGACCACCTTGACCTCGAGCATGTCCAGCGTCGGGATGCCCTCGGTGATGGTGACGATCAGCTTGATGCCGGCGTGGGCGGCCTCGAGGATGGAGTCCTTGCAGAACGGTGCCGGGACGAAGATCACCGAGGCGTCGGCGCCGGTGGTCTCGACGGCGTCACGCACGGTGTCGTGCGTCTGACCGCCCTTGCCGGGGGTGACGCCGCCGACCATGCGCGTGCCGTAGGCGATCGCCTGTTCCGAGTGGAACGTGCCCTGGCCGCCGGTGAAGCCCTGGCAGATGACCTTGGTGTCCTTGTTGACCAGGATGCTCATCAGTTGCCCTCCGCGGCGTTGACCGCCTGCTGCGCGGCGTCGGCGAGACTCGTGGCCGCGATGATCGACAGCCCGCTCTCGGCGAGCAGCTTGGAACCCTCCTCGGCCTTGGTGCCCTCGAGGCGGACGATGACCGGGACGTTGACCCCGACCTCCTGCACCGCGCCGATGACGCCCTGGGCGATCAGGTCGCAGCGCACGATGCCGCCGAAGATGTTGACCAGCACCGCCTTCACGTTGGCGTCGGAGAGGATGATCTTGAACGCCTCGGTGACGCGCTCCTTGGTGGCGCCGCCACCGACGTCGAGAAAGTTGGCCGGCGAGCCGCCGTAGAGCTTGACGATGTCCATGGTGCCCATCGCCAGGCCGGCGCCGTTGACCATGCAGCCGATGCTGCCGTCGAGGGCGACGTAGTTCAGCTCCCACTGCGCGGCGTGCGCCTCGCGCGCGTCCTCCTGCGAGGGGTCGTGCATCTCGCGGATCTTGGCCTGACGGAACAGCGCGTTGCCGTCGACGTTGATCTTGCCGTCGAGGCAGTGGATGTTGCCCTCGCTGGTGATCACCAGCGGGTTGATCTCGAGCAGCGCCAGGTCGAAGTCGTGGAACAGCTTCGACAGGCCGAGGAACACCTTGGTGAACTGCTTCACCTGGTCGGGCTTGAGGCCCATCTTGAACGCCATCTCGCGCGCCTGGTAGGGCTGCGCGCCGACGGTCGGGTCGATCTCGGCCTTGAGGATCTTCTCCGGGGTCTCGGCGGCGACCTTCTCGATCTCGACACCACCCTCGGTCGACGCCATGAACACCACGCGGCGGCTGCCGCGGTCGACCACGGCGCCGAGGTAGAGCTCCTGATCGATGTCGGTGCAGGACTCGACCAGGATCCGGCTCACCGGCTGGCCGTCGGCATCGGTCTGGTAGGTCACTAGGTT
>CBDTVS010000113.1:0-6042 GCA_965364245.1 uncultured Gammaproteobacteria bacterium
GTTCAGCCACGTCACCAACACCGACAAGCACCCGAAGGGCATCGCCGCGTCGCTGCTCGAGAAGCGCGTCAACGAGGAGATGAACGGCAAGGCGTGCATGGAGGTCTTCCCGAACTCGCAGCTGTACAACGACGACACCGTCCTCGAGGCGATGCTGGCCGGCGACGTGCAGCTGGCCGCGCCGTCACTGTCGAAGTTCGAGAAGTTCACCAAGAAGTTCCGCCTCTTCGACCTGCCGTTCCTGTTCAACGACATCAACGCCGTCGACAGCTTCCAGAACTCCGAAGATGGCCAGAAGCTGAAGGCCTCGATGAAGCGCCGCGGCCTGCTCGGCCTCGCCTTTTGGCACAACGGCATGAAGCAGATTTCGGCCAACAAGCCGCTGATCGTCCCGTCCGACGCCTCGGGCCTGAAGTTCCGTGTCCAGGCCTCCGACGTGCTGGTCGCGCAGATGGCCGCGCTCGGTGCCAACCCGCAGAAGATGGCCTTCTCCGAGGTCTACGGCGCGCTGCAGACGGGCGTCGTCGACGGCCAGGAGAACACCTGGTCGAACATCTACGGCAAGAAGTTCTTCGAGGTGCAGGACGGCATCACCGAGTCGAACCACGGCATCATCGACTACCTCGTGGTCACCTCGACCAAGTGGTGGGACGGCCTGCCGGGTGACGTGCGTGACCAGCTCGCGACGATCCTCAAGGAGGTCACCGAGGCCCGCAACGCCGAGTCGACCGCGGTCAACGAGGCGGCCAAGAAGTCGGTCATCGAGGCCGGTGGCGTCGTACGCCAGCTGACCTCCGACCAGCGCGCCCAGTGGGTGCAGGCGATGAAGCCGGTCTGGGCCCAGTTCGAGGGTGACATCGGCACGGACCTCATCGAGGCCGCACAGTCCCACAACAAGTAGTAAGCTCCACGGAGCCCTGACAAGGGGCGCGGTCCGGATTCCGGGCCGCGCCCCTTACCACAACAACGAAAGTCTCGCTCCGGGAGGAGGGGTCATGCACAACGAGCCGACGTCAACACTTGGCCGCGTGGTCAACGAGATCGAGGAAACGCTGATCGCGGTGATCCTCGGCATGATGACGGTCATCACGTTCGTCAACGTCATCGCGCGCTACGTCTTCAACAGCAACATCCTCTGGGCGCTCGAGACCACGGTGTTCCTGTTCGCCTGGCTGGTGCTGATCGGCGCCTCCTACTGCGTCAAGACCCACAGCCACCTGGGCGTCGACGCGGTGATCAACGTGGTCTCCAAAAAGACCCGCAAGATCCTCGCCATCATCTCGATCGCCGCCTCCCTCGCTTTCTGCATCCTGCTGATGATCGGATCCTGGAATTTCTGGGCCCCGTTCGCGGCCCTGCCGATGACCAACGGCGAACTCAACGACCAGGCCTGGTACGAGGTCAACGACATCCCGATGCTCGACTGGCTGCGCTTCATCGAGGCCTCGATGAACGAGGGTGAGGCCTACGAGAAGATGCCGCGCTTCATTCCCTACGCCGCCCTGCCGATCGGTATGGCGCTGATGACGTTCCGCGTCATCCAGGCAGCCTGGCACGTCGCCACCGGGCGCATCGACACCATCATCGCCGGCCACGAGGCCGAGGAACTGGTCGAGGAAGCCTCGCACCAGTCGAAGCAGGAGGGCTAAGCCATGGATGTCGTCTTCCTGTTCGCGATGGTCATCGGCTTCCTGCTGATCGGCGTGCCGATCGCGATTTCGCTCGGCCTGAGCTCGATCATCTTCCTGATGATCTTCTCGCACAGCTCGCTGGGCTCGATCGCACAGACGCTGTTCAACGCCTTCGCCGGCCACTACACGCTGCTGGCGATCCCGTTCTTCATCCTCGCCTCGACCTTCATGTCGACCGGCGGCGTGGCCAAGCGCATCATCCGCTTCGCCATCGCCTGCGTCGGCCATTTCCAGGGCGGCCTGGCGATCGCCGGCGTGTTCGCCTGCATGCTGTTCGCGGCGCTGTCCGGTTCGTCGCCGGCCACCGTGGTCGCGATCGGTACCATCGTCATCGGCGGCATGGTCAAGGTTGGCTACTCCAAGGACTTCGCCGCCGGCGTGATCTGCAACGCCGGCACGCTCGGCATCCTGATTCCGCCGTCGATCGTCATGGTGGTCTACGCCTCCGCGGTCGACGTCTCGGTGGGTCGCATGTTCCTAGCCGGCGTCATCCCGGGCCTGCTCGCCGGCCTGATGCTGATGATTGGCATCTTCGTCATCGCCAAGATGAAGAACATGCCCAAGGAGGAGTGGGTCGGCTGGCGCGAAATCTTCGCCGCGGGCCGCGACGCCGGCTGGGGACTGTTCCTGATCGTCATCATCCTCGGCGGCATCTACGGCGGCATCTTCACCCCGACCGAGGCCGCCGCGGTGGCGGCGGTCTACGCGTTCTACATCGCCAACTTCATCTACAAGGACATGGGTCCGCTGCACACCGACAACGAGGCGGCCAAGACCAGGCTGATCGAGCATCCGCTGAGCCTGTTGACGGTGTTCTTCCACAAGGACACCAAGAAGTCGCTGTTCGAGGCCGGTCGCACGACCATCATGCTGCTGTTCATCATCGCCAACGCGCTGATCCTCAAGCACGTGCTGACCGACGAGCAGATCCCGCAGGCGATCGCCTCCGCCATGCTCGACGCCGGCTTCGGCCCGATCATGTTCCTGGTGATCGTCAACGTGATCCTGCTGATCGGCGGCCAGTTCATGGAGCCCTCGGGACTGATCGTCATCGTCGCCCCGCTGGTCTTCCCGATCGCCATCAGCCTCGGCATCGACCCGATCCATCTCGGCATCATCATGGTCGTGAACATGGAGATCGGCATGATCACCCCGCCGGTCGGCCTGAACCTGTTCGTCACGTCGGGGGTCGCGGGCATGTCGATGATGCGGGTGGTCAGGGCCGCCGCGCCGTTCCTGGCGATCCTGTTCGTATTCCTGATCATGGTGACCTACATCCCGTGGCTGTCGACCGCGATACCGACTGCATTGATGGGGCCGGAGATCATTACCAACTAGCGATTCCGGTCATGCGCAATTCGACGCCGCGCCCTATGGCGCGGCGTTTTTTTGCTCCCTGGTCGCCCACCCGGAGACCGGCAACCCGATTGAGCGAGATCACTGGCCACGCTCCGGCCAGTGGCTAGACTCATCCCGTGCGTCAGCCAGCCCCGAGGAGTCGATGAACGAACTGCGCGTCTGGGATCCCGCGGTGCGCCTGTTCCACTGGTCGCTGCTGATCCTCGTGGTGACCTCGGTCACGACCGGGCTGATCGGTGGCAATGCGATGAACTGGCACGAGCGCTCCGGCATCGCGATCCTCGTCCTACTGCTGTTCCGCTGGGGCTGGGGGTTTGTCGGCAGCACCACGGCGCGCTTCAGCGACTTCCTGACCGGCCCGCGCAGGGTCATGGACTTCATCGGCGCGGTGCTGCGCAACCGCCCGGCGCACATCGCCGGCCACAACCCGCTCGGCGGCTGGATGGTACTGCTGCTGATGCTGTCACTGACGCTGCAGGCCGCCACCGGACTGTTCGCCGACGACGATATCTTCACCAGCGGTCCGCTCGCGCACCTCGTGAGCGGGTCGATGACCGCCCTGCTGACCTCGATCCACGACACCAACGCCTGGGTGCTGATCACGCTGGCCTCGGTACACGTAGCCGCGGTACTGTTCCACCTGCTGGTGCGTCGCGAAAACCTGGTGCGACCGATGTTCTCCGGTCACAGGCCGTGGCCCGAGGAGACGTCGCCACCCACGTTGCATTTCGCGCCCGCATGGCGCGCCGTGCTGCTGTTCGCCATTTCCCTCGGGGCCGTACTCACGACCCTCGCCTACCTCGGCAAGTAACCTAAAAAAGGAGTGCCTGCATGACCCTGTCCCGCAACCTCAAAATCGCCGCGGCGGTCGGTCTCGGCCTGGCCACCACGGCGGTGGCCTACGCCCAATCCATGAAACCCGAGGACGCGATCACCGCGCGCCGCGCCTACCACCGCGTCATCGCGCTGGACTTCGGCCCGTTGGGCGCGATGGCCAAGGGCGACATCCCGTTCAGCGTCGAGACCTTCAAGACCAACTCGGCGCGCATGGCCTCGGTCAGCACCATGCCGGTGCTCTCCTACTATCAGGAGGGCACGGACACCGACGCCGGAGACGTCAAGACCCGCGCGATGCCGGAGATCTGGCTCGACTGGGACAACTTCAAGGGGAAGATGGAGGCCATGCAGAAGGAGATCGCCAAGCTCGCCGAGGTCGCCCAGACCGGCGACGAAGCGGCGATGAAGGCCCAGGTCGGCGCGACCGGCAAGTCGTGCAAGAGCTGCCACGACGACTTCCGCAACAAGTAATCACGCACACCAAACGAAACCGGCCGCACCCGTCTGGGTGCGGCCGGCTCTTTTCCGATACCCGTTGGCGGAATCAGCCGGAGGCGTGCAACTCGTCTTCGACCAGTGCCCGTCGTGCGGCCAGGTCGCGCAGCAGCAGCAGGTCCTCGGCGATCATGGCCGGGAAACCGACACGCTCACCGTCGCGATCGTCGACCAGCAGCGCGTCGAGGTAACCCAGGGCCTTGCCGGGCCGATCCCAGATATCCTCGATGCGCTGGGCGATGTGCGGGCAGCCCTCCTCGAGGCCGACCCCCTCGCCCATGAAACCGTCCGGAGAATAGGTCGCCCAGCTCGGCTTCTCGATGTTGAAGCGACGCTTGAAGGCGGATGCCCGTTCGTCGAATTCGCTGCGCCGCTCCTCCGAGCGCAGCAGGTGGAAGAGCTTCAGCCACGGGCGCGGTTCGGTGCTGTCGCGGCCTGGACCGTCGAGGTACTCCTCGATCATCAGGATCGCCTTCTCCGGCTCGCCGAACAGCAGCAACACCTCGGCCTGCTCTAGCAGGCTGTCGACCTCCTCGACGCTGAAGATGTAGTGGCCGGCGTCGGCGTCGGCGACGAGGTCCTCGTCCTCCGCCTCGACACGCATGGGCGCCGTCTCGGTCGCCGCTTCAACACGCGCCTCATCCTGCGCGGCAGCATGCGCCTCGCTGGCATCGATCATGTCCTGGTGGACCGCCTGAGCGGCCTCCTCGATCTCGCGCAGTTGCGCCTCGCGCTCGAGTTCCTTCTGGGCGATCAGTTCGTCGAGCGTCGGTCCCTCAGCGGAGGTCGAACCGCCGCGACGGACCAGGAAGGCGAAAAAGATCAGCACCGCGAAGATCGCGCCGGCCACTAGCATGAGGTTGTCGTTGATCCAGTCCATCAGCGACGGCTCGGCCATCGCGGCCGGGGCGACCGGTTCCGTCTGCGGTGTGGGTGGCGGCAGCCCCGCGGGCGCCGCGACGCTGACCGGAGCACTGGGCGCCGGCGCATCGGCCGACTCGGCAGCTGCCGGTTCGGGTGTTGCCTGCGCTCCCTCCTGCGTGGCCAGCTGTTCGCTCTCGCGCGCCATGCGCTCGGCAACCAGCTGCAGTTCGGCGGCCTGCTGCCTGAGCTGCAGCAGGCGTTCCTGCAACTCGGTGTTGAGCTTGCGCTCCTCTTCGGAGGCGGCGTTGATCTTCGCCAGCTCCTCCTCGATCGCCTTCATCTCCGGCGTGACGATCTGCCCTTCTGGCCGCTCGCCGGTCAGCTCGAGGCGGAACTCCTCGTCCTTGGCCGCGGGCTCGGTTTCGGGCTTGGCCTCGGGTTCGGTTGGCGCGGCCTGGGCCTCCTCGGTCTCAGCGAGGACCGGCGCCCCACCCTTGGCCTTACTGCCGTTCCAACCCGGCAGCGTCAGAGTCGCGCCGGCAGGCAGGTAGTCCGGACCGCGGCCGCGGAACACGTTGGGATTGGCCGCAACGACCTCGTCGATCAGCTCGAGCCGGCGCTTGCGGTCACCGCCATCGAGGCCACTCTTGACGATGATCCCGGTCAGTGTCTCGCCGCGATCGACGTACCATTCGCCACCCTCGACATCGACCGGCGCCACGCGTGGGGTCGGCGTCGGCGCGACCCGCGTCACGCGGCGTGGCGTCGTGACAGGAGGTGGAGGCGGAGCGGCGGT
>CBDTVS010000114.1:0-6025 GCA_965364245.1 uncultured Gammaproteobacteria bacterium
GGGCGCATCGCCGGCTACCAGATCGTCGCGCCGACCACCTGGAACTTCTCGCCACGCGATGCCGCCGGCGTTCCGGGACCGCTGGAACAGGCGCTGGTCGGGACGCTGTCGGGTGGCGAGGAACCCTCGCCGGCGGTCTATCACATCGTGCGCTCGTACGATCCGTGCATGGTCTGCACGGTGCACTGACATGAGCAAGCGCTACCCGGCTCCGAAAATCGTCGCGAAACAGGATGGCAATCTGCGCCGGGTCGGTTTCGAGCTCGAGTTTTCCGGTGTCACACTTGAGGACGCGGCCCGCGTGCTGCAGTCGCAGCTGGGCGTCGAGGGGCGCAGGGAGTCGGTGGCGAGCTGGTCGCTGGATGTCGCGCCGCATGGCACGTTCCAGGTCGAACTCGATTGGGATTTTCTCAAGCGCATGGCGGACGAGCGCGGAGAGAGTCAGGACGATGCAGCGTGGCTCGAAGCCCTCGGCAAGGCCTCGGCACTGCTGGTCCCGGTCGAGGTCGTCTGCCCACCGCTGGCGTTGGATAGGCTCGAGATGCTCGACCCACTCGTCACCGGTCTGCGCGAAGCCGGCGCGGTTGGTACCGAGGAGTCGCTGATCGCCGCCTACGGCGTGCACGTCAACACCGAAATCCCGCAGCTCGATGCACCCACCATCGCAGCCTATGTTGAAGCGTTCCTGCTGCTGCAGTGGTGGCTGGTCGACAGTTGGGGAGTCGATGTCGCACGTCGCCTAAGCCCCTACATAAACCTCTTTCCTGAAACGTACATGGAGCGTGTCTTTTCGCGTGAAAAAGTGACGCTCGACCAGCTGTTCGCCGATTACCTCGAGCATAATGCGACACGCAACCGTGCCCTGGACCTGCTGCCGATGCTCGCTGAGCTGGACGAGGCGCGCGTGCGCAGGGTCATCGATGATCCAAAAATCAAGGCGCGTCCAGCCTTCCACTACCGGCTGCCGGACTGCCACATCGAACGCGAGGGGTGGTCGCTCGACGAGGCCTGGCGTAGCTGGCTGCTCGTCGAGCGGCTCGCAAGCCTGCCCGAAGAGCGTGAGGTTCTCGTGCGGGCGTTCCGCGACGCCTCAAGGCCCGTGCTAGGGGTGAGCCGTAAGGAGTGGGTCGTGAGAATTTCACGTTGGATCGAAGACCACGCATCGGCGTGACCGGCAACGGCCGGCGTTGGTCGCCGAGCTGGTGGTGCACGCGGCTCGCGCTAGGCCTCGTCGGCGCGTGCCCGGTGCGCATCAGCGTGCGCCATGACCCGGGCGAGACGCCGCTCGATGGTCTGGTGATCGGCGGCGGCGATGACATAAGCCCCGAGCACTACGGTGGGGACATGGAGGCCAAGGTGCGCTCAGACCCCGAGCGCGACACGCTGGAGATCGGCTGGATCGAGCACGCCCTCGAACACGGCCTGCCGCTGCTCGGTATCTGTCGCGGCGCCCAGCTGATCAACGTGGTGCTGGGCGGCAAGTTGCACCAGGATATCCGCGGACTGCGCAAGCGCACCTACAACCGACCCGGCCTGCTTCCGACCAAGCAGGTCGCCCTGCAGCCCGGCTCGCGTCTGGCGGCCATCTGCGGCAAGTCACGCCTGCGGGTCAACAGCCTCCACCATCAGGCGATCAGCGAAGCCGGCGCGGAACTCGCGGTGGTGGGTCGCGACCTGGATTTGATCGTTCAGGCGGTCGAAGCCGTCGACGGGCGCGATCTCCTCGGCGTGCAGTGGCACCCGGAGTACCTCTTCTACCTGCCCTCCGAACTGGCACTGTTCCGCTGGCTCACCCGGCAGGCGGCATGATCGGATCACTGCTGCTGCTTTTCGGGTCGGCGTTCCTCGCCGCGACCATCCTACCTTTCTACTCGGAGGTGATCCTGTTCGCGCTGTTGCGCGAGGGGGGCGACCCGTTCGTGCTGGTAATGGTTGCGACCCTCGGCAACACCCTTGGCGCAGTGGTCAACTGGGTGCTGGGCCTCTACCTGCTGCACTTCCAGGATCGCAAGTGGTTCTACTTCAAGCGCGAGCAGATCGAGAAGGCGCAGCGCTGGTACAACCGCTACGGTTTCTGGTCGCTGCTGATGGCGTGGCTTCCGGTCGGTGGCGACGCGCTGACGCTGATCGCCGGGATCATGAGGGTCCGGCTGTGGTTGTTTCTGGTGCTGGTCGGGGCGGGGAAGGGGCTGCGCTACATCTCGGTGGTCTATTTCGTCGATTGGTTCGCCTTCTGAGACCAGTGCTTTCGCGATCCACGCGAACCGTTGCCATTGATCTCGGTCGCTGGTCACGCGCGTTACCTGATGGTCTACTTTACGCAGCAATCACAACGACGGCAGCCGATCGACAGGCGCCGCCAATGAGGGAGTGGGCGATGCAGACGACAGATGGTGGTGTGCTGCAATTCGGTTCGAAAGAGATGACAGATACCTTGATCCGCATCGGTGTGCTGGCCGTGCTGGTCGTCTGGATCAGTCGTGTCATCGATCCCTTCGTCGGCCTGCTGTTGTGGGCGCTGATCCTGGCCGTGACCCTCTACCCGCTGCACCAGATGATCGCGCGGCGTGTCGGGGGGCGGCAGGGGCGTGCCGCGACCCTGCTGGTTCTGGCCGGGCTGCTGTTGATCGGGTTGCCCATGGTGATGCTCGGCAGCTCCTTCGCCAGTCACGTCCATGACCTGCACACGGCATTCCGGGAGGGTAAGGTCTCGATCAACCCGCCCGCCGCATCGGTGGCCGAGTGGCCGATAGTCGGGAAAGAGGTCTACGCCGCGTGGAGCGAGGCCGCAAGCGACATGCCGGCCTTCCTCGAAGGACTGCAGCCCCAGCTCGGTAACTTCTCGAAGTTCCTGCTGTCGCAGGCCGCGAGTACCGCTGGCGCCGTGGCCCTGTTCCTCGTCTCGCTGATCGTCGCCGGCATCATGATGGCCTACGCACGTTCCGGCAGCGACGCGATACTGCGGATCTTGACTCGGCTCACCGGTGAAACGAAAGGTCCCAGAATCCACGCCCTGGCCACTGCGACCACACGCTCGGTGGCGACAGGCGTACTCGGTGTGGCATTCATCCAGGCGATCCTGCTCGGGCTCGGTTTCCTGTGGGCCGGTATCCCGGGTGCGGGGATCCTCGCGATCATCGCGCTGGTGCTCGGCATCGCGCAGGTGCCGATGCCGGTGCTGACGCTGCCGGTGATCGGCTACATCTGGTGGGCGGGCGACACCTCGCTCGGCCTGATCCTGGTCACCATCTACCTCGTCCTGGCGACGCTCGTTGACAACGTGCTCAAGCCGATGCTGCTCGGCAGGGGGGTCGATGCGCCGATGCCGGTCATCCTGCTCGGCGCCATCGGCGGTATGATTGCGGCCGGCATCATCGGCCTGTTCATCGGCGCCGTCCTGCTGGCCGTTGGCTATCAAATATTCATGGCCTGGGTTGGGGAGGTCGAGTTGCCGTCACAGGCCGCGTCCGAGGACGCGAAGCCCGAAGCTGCTGTCGACTGACGCCCGGTGCACGTTTCGTCCTCCAGGCCCCTGCGCCATCTCGCGCTCTGCTGCGCCCTGGGGATGCTCACGGCCTGCACGACGCTCGGTCCGGACTACACCGAGCCCGATGTCGCATGGCTTGCCGCCTGGCAGCCGACCTCGCCGTTGCCCACACGTGATGGCCGGACTGTGGATCTCGCGTTCTGGTGGGAACTGTTCGAGGATCCGGCGCTCAACCGGCTGATCGACGCAGCGCGCGAGGACAGCCCGACGCTGCGCCTCGCCGGGCTGCGCATCCTCGAGAGTCGCGCGCTGCTCGGCATCGCGGGCAGCTCGCTCTACCCGCAGGTGCAGCAGGTCACGGGTGCTGTGGCCTACGTCAACCAGCAGCAGCGCGGTGGCGTGGTCGCGCAGCGCAGCGACAGCCTGGCCAGCTACGAAGCCGGCTTCGCGCTTGGCTGGGAACTCGACTTCTGGGGCCGCTTCCGGCGCGGCATCGAGTCGGCCGATGCGGCGTTCTTCGCTTCGGTCGCCAACCAGCAGGACGTGCAGGTGCTGCTCGTCGCGCAGGTGGCCGATCTCTACTACGCATACCGCACCACCCAGCTGCGTATCGCCATCGCGCGGCAGAACGCGAAGATCCAGCAACGCAGTCTCGAGATCACCGAGCGCCTCTACAGCAGTGGCTCGAATTCCGAGCTCGACGTACAGCAGGCGCGTACCCAGTACCTCAGCACGCTGTCGACGATTCCGCAGCTCGAGCAGACCCTGGTGCAGGTGCGCAACGCCCTCGGGGTGCTGCTCGGCCGCCCGCCCGGCGACCTCCCCGAACTCGCCGGCGACTACGTTGCGCTGCCGCAGATTGGCAGTGCCACCGTCACGGCGATTCCCGCAAGCCTGTTGCTGCGACGTCCCGACGTCCGCGTCGCGGCATGGCAGGTCGCAGCCCAGTCGGCGCAGATCGGTCTCGCCGAGGCCGACTTCTACCCGGCGATCTCGCTGCTCGGCTCGATCGGCTGGTCGGGGACCAGTATCGACGGCAGTCCCGATGTGACCACTCTGGGCCTCGGTCCGTCGCTGAAGTGGAACGTGTTCGATTACGGACGCATCGAGAACAACGTCCGCGTCCAGGACGCGCGTCTGCAGCAGCTGATCGAGGTCTACCGCCAGTCGGTGCTCTCGGCCGCGCGCGAGATCGACGACGCGCTGGTCGGCCTGGTCAAGTCCGGCGAGCAGCAGATGATCCTGGACCAGGCCGTTGACGCGTCGCGTCGCTCGTTGGAACTGGCCAACTCGCGCTACCGTGAGGGCTATGCAGGCTTCCAGCGAGTGCTCGATGCGCAGCGCGCCGTCGCTGCGCAGGACGAGCGCAGCCTGGTCAACCAGGGCAACCATGTCTCGTCCGTCATCGCGCTCTACAAGGCGCTCGGTGGCGGTTGGACCGACAGCCGCGTTGCCGAGTGGCTGCCCGAACCGGTGCGCGAAGCCATGGCGGAGAGGACCGACTGGGGCGATTTGCTGACCGCGCCACTGCCCGAGAACAGCCCGACCTCGACGCCACCACCCAGCAAGGCACCGACCGATGAGTGACAAGGAACCGAACCCCGACGCGTCGACCGACGAGCCGGTCGACAACACGACTCCACCGGCCGAGGAGGCATCCCCACCCGCCACGCAGGCCCCCGCGCGTGCGGTCAACCGCGGTGCGCTGCTGGTGCTGCTGGTCATCGTGCTCAGCTTTGCCTGGTACCTGTTCGCCGACCGCTTCACGCCGTACACCCGCCAGGCCCGGCTGCAGGGTTTCGTGGTCGGCGTGGCGCCGGAGGTGGCCGGGGTGGTCAGCGAGGTGCGGGTGCGCAACGACCAGGAGGTGGCCGCCGGCCAGCCGCTGTTCCTGATCGACCCGACCAACTACGAGATCGCCCTCAAACGCGCCGAGTCCGACTACGAGAGCGCACAGCGCCAGGTCGGTGCCGGTGGCGCCGCGGTCGAGGCGGCCCGGGCGCAGCTGCGTGCTGCGATCGCCAATCGCGAGAAGGCGCGCAAGGATGCCGAGCGGCTGGAACGCCTCTACCGTGAAGATCCCGGTGCCATCTCGGTACGCCGCCTCGAGATCGCGCAGGCCTCCTACGAGGCGGCGATGGCCCAGGTCGACGCGGCCGAGGCGGACATCCAGCGTGCCATCGAGCAGATGGGCGGTGACGAGGAGGACAACACCATCCTCAAGACCGCGCTGACGGCGCTCGAGAAGGCGCGCCATGACCTCGAGAAGACCGTCGTACGTGCGCCGTCGCGTGGCGTGATCACCGACCTGCGTGCCGACGTCGGCCGCTTCGCCGGCACCGGCAGCCCGGTGGTGACCCTGATCGCGATCCACGAGGTGTGGATCAACGCCGAGTACACCGAGAACAACCTCGGTCACCTCGAGGCGGGCAGCCCGGTCGAGATCATCTTCGACGCGTTGCCGGGCGCGGTGTTCAACGGCGAGGTTCGCACCATCGGTCTCGGTGTCAGCGCCGGTCAGGCGCCCGCACCGGGGAC